>DBLZ01000030.1 GCA_002297545.1 Prevotellaceae bacterium UBA711
TCGGTCTTTGCCGAGAGCTTGGACGATGATGGTGAACTGCTGCTTAGTGGCTTTTATGTGACCGATGTCCCCATGCTCCTTGCCGAGGCCAACCGTCTTGGCTTTTTCCTGTGTCATCAGGCTGAAGACCACAAATGGGCTATGTTATTGTTAAAAAAGGGAAAACATACGGCACAATAGGGGAATGCCTATTTTGTGGTATGGGATAAAATGTTATCTTTGCCATACCGATATATCAACACTTAAACAATATCGCGCTATGAGACACTTGACTATATTACTAAGCACACTGATGCTTACGTCTGTTTCCTTCGCCATGGCGCAGGAGGATGACATGTATTTCAGCCCGAAGAAGGCCAAGAAGACACAGGCCCCCCGTAAGGTGGAGATTGTATATGAGGATGAGGATGCACAGCCATATACTCCGGTTACATCCGTGACCTCCTCACGTGTCGCATACAGTGAACGGGATGTGGACGAGTACAATCGTCGTGGACGTGGTACTCAGTCCTCTACAGACACATTGGTGGTGGCCGAAGATGCCGACACACGACAGTCTCGCACATACGAATTGTCCTCTCAGAACCTCTATGACCTTGGTTATAGCGAGGGCTATCGTCAGGGCTTTGGCGATGGCGAGGACATCGACTATTATTACGGAGTCCGTTTGGCGCGTTTCCATGGCCGCCATTTCTTCGACCCATGGTACTGGGGCAGTATTTCTTTTGTATATGATCCCTGGTATTGGGATCCGTGGCGCTACGATCCGTGGTACCGTCCTTATTACTATGGCGGATGGTGCTCTGTAGGTTGGGGCATAGGATATTGGGGCAGCTATTGGCATACTCCCTGGCATGGGTGGCATACACCTTATCCTCATCCTTCACATTGGGGAGGCTATTACGGTCCCCGTTATTCCACGGTTCGCAATCGTGACTATGGACGTCCTCGCATCGTAGATCGCAGTACACGCATGGGCGACTACAGACGTTCCGGCACACGTGCGGACAGAGTGTCAACCTCCGGACGCATTGGTAATGGACGGATAGATAATGGCCGTTTGGGCAACGGTCGTGTAGGTAACGGTACAAGAACCGAGCGTATCAACCAGCGTTCCGTAGATCGATACAATCGTGCCACCGAGCGTGCCGGCAGCAGGAATACTACACGTCAGAACAACAACGGCACCGTGAATCGCTCCACCCGTAATACAGACCGTACTTCCCGCAGTACCGAGCGTCCTACATCTCGTATCGGCAGCACATCTACTTCTCGTTCCAATAGTACCGGCGGTTTTGGTGGTGGATACAGTAGTGGAGGCGGCCGCTCAACGGGTGGCTCTCGTGGAGGTGGCCGTGGCAGATAGATAATTTAGAATCGAATAGACACATCAACCGTAACATAATATAGTATTATAGATATGAAGAAAGTTATATTGCTGGGCCTGTCTCTTTGTAGCATGACGGCAGCGGCACAGGATCCATACCTCAACAATAGCATCATCAATACGTCGGACGTACTCGGCACGGCTCGCTTCGTGGGTATGGGCGGAGCCATGGGAGCCTTGGGCGCAGATATATCCGTTATCAGCAGTAATCCTGCCGGCATCGGCATGTTCACCAAGAACAACATCTCTCTTACGGCGGGAGCTTCGTGGCTGGGCAACAATAGTGCACGTGGCATGGCCAAAGGCACGTTTGCACAGTTTGATCAGGTAGGCGTGGTGACGTCTTTCAAGCTGCCCGGACGTGTGAGTAACTTGAACTTCGGTTTCAATTACCAAAAGAAAGCCTCGTACGACAATAGTTTCTTCGGCGAGACTCTTACCGCCGCCTCATGGGCAGACCAGTTGGATGCCTTGGCACAGGAAGCATGGGACAACCGCAATTACTTGTATTCCGATGATGAGACATACTACAATACTCTGTATGGTCTTGCCAACGGTTGTGGAGTGTTCCCTTGGCTCATGAAGGACAATAGCCGTACGAATATCGTCAAGAACCCCAGCGACCCCAGTAGCACCTTACAGGTGACACGCGGTTCGCTCAATGCCTACGAGTTCAATCTAAGCATGAATTTGGCAGACCAGTTCTTCTTTGGCCTCACCGTAGGCGTGGACAATGTGGACTGGCGTCGAGGCACAGATTATTGGGAGCAGCGTACCGGCACGAATGGCACCATCCACGACTTTGGCTATAGAAACGAGCAGATTGTTACCGGCAATGGCTACAACCTTAAGTTCGGTGCCATCGTCCGTCCCTTTGATGCCAGCACCTTCCGTGTGGGACTGACCGTGGAGAGCCCTACATGGTACAGCCTGAAGTACGTGGATGATCAGATATTGACCACCAAGTACAGATATGACGAGAATAAAAAGGAGTATGTGTATGAGTCGGCTCAGGACAAGTACAATCCCCATTCCGTGTATAGTCTGTCCGATTCGTACATCAACTACCTGGAGTATCATCTCACCACGCCATGGAAGGTGAGGGCACAGATAGGCAGCACCGTAGGCACACGTTTTGCATGGGGTATGGAGTATGAGTTTGCCAACTATCCCGGCACCACCATGAAGTATCCCTCCAGGTATGGGGGCTACAATTATGCTGACGAGGGCTTCATGGACATGACGAAGGAAATACTCAAAGCCCAGCATACCGTACGTGCAGGTCTTGAACTCAAGCCCATCAGCTCCGTTTCCCTGCGTGCAGGCTACAATTTCATCACTTCCTCCACTTCACAGAATGGCGAGTGGGATCCGTTCTTTTCCGATGATGCATTGGCATATCCCACAGGGGTAGACTATATGAACCTATCTGACGTGCACATAGCCACTTTGGGTGTCGGTTATCGTTACAAGTGGTTATATGCCGACATATCCTACAAGTATCGCTATCAGCGAGGCGACTACTATGCCTTCAATCAGGCCTATAGTCAGGCATTGCTTGGTGTGGATTCCAACACTCCGATAATGGACCCCATCGCCGTCAACATGGATCGCCATAGTATCATGGCTACCATAGGCGCAAGGTTCTGACATCTAGACCGGAGCTATTGATAAGGACAATCAGTGGTATTGCTACAGATAGGGTGGCAGTACCGCTGATGTTTTTTTGCGTAGTTGACATAGCGGTTCCGTATCCATCCATGCGGTGATACGCTGTTGTGGAAATACTGATGCACTTCAGTGCATCAGAAAGGTAGACCCACGGCGAAGTGGAAGGCGAAGTCGCGTTTGAAGTTTGGGTGTATCAGTGGATAATGGCCTATGGCATCATGGAATGCGGGGTCTATTGCTTTCATCCCGGCATCGAAGCGTAGCAGGAAATAGCTTAGATTAAGCCTTACGCCAAGGCCATAGGCTACGGCAATTTGTTCCCAGCAGGTGTCCCAGCGGAATTGGCCGCCGGGCTGTTCCTTGTAGTTGCGTATGGACCATATGTTGCCGGCATCGATGAAGACTGCGCCGTCGAACTTCCAGAACAGGTGCATGCGCAACTCCACGTTCATGTCCAGCTTGATGTCGCCGGTCTGATTGATGAAGTCGATGTTGCCGTCGTTGCCTCTGAATGAGCCTGGTCCCAGACTGCGGACGCTCCATCCGCGCACGCTGTTGGCACCACCGCTGAAGTAGCGTTTCTCATACGGCAGGATATCGCTGTTGCCGTAGGGGTAGGCTATGCCCAAGGCAAAATGCATGGCCAGGCTGGTACGGTTGGAGAAACGGAAACTCCTGCAGATGTCAAAATCGAACTTGGCATATTGCGCGTAGGAAATGTTGAAAAGAGTGCGCTGGCCGTCCTCGTTGACCTTGCTGTCGAACAGGCGGCACATTCCGTCCAGGAAGTTACCGGCCGTTTCCACATTAAGGCGTATGCTGTAACCATCCTGACCGTATAGTCCCATGGGGGAGGTGAGCCCCACACTGGAATACTGATACTGATATCCCAGCCTCATGATGAAGAGGTTCTGGTAATTGTACGCGATGATGGCATTGCGGCTCTCGGGATTGGCTATGTAGGTCTCGTAGAACGTGTCACTTATCCATGGCATGTATACGTAATTGACATCGAACAGGTCAAAACGATGTTGGTACTTTGCCGTTGGAGTTCCCCAGCGATATTTCCATGATGTGGTGAGGACACGACGATGAAACTCAGGTCGGTTCTGGCTGGCAAACATCAGGCTGAATTCACTATCGGCCTTGTACTTACGACGCACTTCGTTGGATATAAATGGCAGCAGCAGATCGGGGAACTTCAGCCCGCCCTCTATGCTGTATTCAAAATAATTTTGGTCGGCATAGCCCTTTAGCCCGCGTATGGCCTCGAAGGCCGTGCGTGCTTTCAATGAAAAGACTTCAGAGCCATGGAAAACATTGCGGTTTTGGTACGTGAGATTGAGCGCGGCTCCCAGGTCGCCTGCGGTATTCGTGCCGTCCAGCCCCAACTGTATGCTGTTCAGCCTGGCCGGAGTGAGGACGATGTTGGCATCGAGTGTGTTGTTTTCCTCGTCGGGCGTAATGCGAACGTTGGTTGCTGATATGGCATCCAGGTTATTTAGCTTACGATATGTATCGGCCAGATTCGATTCGCGATACAATTGACCTGCTATCAAGCCGCACGCTTTCTTCAGTGCGGCATCCTTCAGCCAGATGGGCGACCCGTTGCTTCGGTCGTAGGAGAAAGTAACCTTGCCGAGAGTATATTTTCGGTGGCGGTGTGTTATGTGGGTTGTGGGGTCTGTAAAGTCGGATACAGTCATCTTGAGCCGGACTTTGCATGATTTGGACGTAGTGTCCGCTTCAAAGCGAATGAAGTCACGGTTGAAGGCATAGTAGCCATTGTCGGTCAGGTGGGATGTGATGCGGGAACGTTCCTGATTGAGTATGTTGGCATCGAAAGGCATACCCTTGTGCAACAGCGAAGCTTTGTCAATGCGTTGGATTTCCTTAGCGATGGCATCGTCTTGCACCTGTATGGTCAGGGAGTCGACATGATATCTCTGCCCAGGTTGCAGGTCATAGCGTACATGTACCTTATGACGGTGATAGATGTCCGTCTTGTGGACATTGGCATGCAGATACCCCATGTTGAACAGAGCGTCCTGCATACGTATGCGTCCACGTTCGGCTTGAATCGAGTCGTACACCACAGGAGCTTCGCCCATCCTGCGTAGAAATTTCTGAAAAGCACTGTTGCTTTTGGGGGTCGACATCAGGTATATTCCCAAGGGCAACTTAAAAAGCGAGGCCCATCGCGTGTTTGGCTGTTGCAGCAGATAACCGGATAGCATGGAGGTGTTGACTCTGGTAGTGTCGGTAACCACGCTTGTCTTATCCAGCAGGTATTCTCCGTCGGAGAGGTGACGTTTGCTGCTACATGAGCACAACAACAGCAGGAATCCCATCAGAATTCCTGCGCATCCGGTGCCGTAGTATGGTACTCTTGCTTTTATAATACCTCACATTTTATGCCATCAGGCCACGTTCGCAAACTTGAGACACGAAAGTATGGGCAAACGGCATGTAGGCAATTGTCCCCAAATTCCACCATTTGCCCATGTTCGTATCCATGGGGCGTAGAAGATGATAATCGTGTGCCCACAACCGGCAGGCAGTATTTAGTCTTCGCCCTCGTCTATGGTGAGTCCTACGAACTCATCGTCGTCCTGGTCTTCTCGACTCTTGACACCCTCGGAAATGCTGCTGTAGTACATTTCGTCCATCTGGTCGTCATCGGGGCTGTTGTCCACCTCATCGTCGATTTGATCCTGTTCGTCTGGCAATTCTTCATCATCGTCATCGGAATCCTTGATCGGAGCCTTGCGCAGATTGCCCTCCTCATCGTACTTGCTGTCGTTCATGCGAATCTTGGCCAAAGGCTCCTTCTTTTTTGCGAAGATAGCCTCAATCCACGTTCCTTTTGTTATCTCAAGCACTTCGTATCCCTGTGCCACTTTCTTCTCCAGTGTGCCGCCCGGGGTGTGCATACGGTTGGCGGGCAAAGTGGTGGTGCTGATGTCGAAACCGCTCAGGATGATATCCTTCATGCTCAGGGATATGCTGTCCCAGCCACCGCCGAAGTTGCGGTCAATCAGTTCCAGCAAGGTGGCGGCAGATATAAATCGAATGTTCTCGTAGCTCAGGTCGTTGAGGTGTGTGATGTACTTGCGACGGATTGCCACCCAACCCTTCTTTTCATCGCAGTGCTGGAATGTTGCCCATTCGCCGGTCTCATATTTTGCCTGTTCTCGAGGGTCGGCGGGATTGTAGTGCACCACGTCGAAGCACAGGCGGATGATGTGCAGCAACTTGTCTTCGCTGGTGGCAAAGCTGCATTCGCTCTTCTCGTTCTCCCAGGCTCTTTTTATATCGTATTCATGCTGTTGCCAAACGTTGGTAGAGTTCAAGTCAAGAATACTTTCCAAAGCAATCTCCTGTTTCATTGTTGTATCTGTCGTGTGTTATATTTGTTTTTCTAATATAGTATGTTGGGCAGTACCCCGGCGTCAGGACATCTGCATATAGTTCTTTGCCAGGCCTCCCTCGCTGGTTTCCTTGTATAGACTGGGAAGGTCGTGTCCTGTCTGTTTCATTACGTCCACCACCTTATCAAAGGAAACTCGATGCACTCCATCCGTGAAACTGCTGTAGATGTTGGCATCCAGGGCACGTGCTGCCGCATAAGCATTGCGTTCGATACATGGTATCTGTACCAATCCGCATACCGGGTCGCACGTCATACCCAAGTGGTGTTCCAGTCCCATCTCGGCGGCGTATTCTATTTGGGCCGGTGAACCGCCAAACAGCTGGTTGGCCGCGGCCGATGCCATGGCACATGCTACGCCAACCTCTCCCTGGCATCCAACTTCGGCTCCAGAGATGGAGGCATTGTGCTTGACCACATTGCCAAACAGGGCTGCCGTAGCCAGTGCCTTCAGTATGCGCTGTTCCGAGAAGTCGCGGCTTTTCCACAGGTGATAAAGAACTCCTGGCACAACACCGCAGGAGCCACACGTGGGGGCCGTGACTATCTTGCCGCCGGATGCGTTTTCCTCGCTCACGGCAAGGGCGTAGGAAAACACCAGGCCACGTGTCCTAAGGTTGTCTTTGTATCCTGATGCCTTGACATGATACGAATAAGCCTTGCGTCGCAGGTTCAACGGTCCGGGCAGTACGCCCTCAGCATCCAGGCCGCGTTCCACAGCCTCGCGCATAACTTTCCATACTTCACGCAGGAAGTCCCATATTTCCGGTCCCTCGCACTCTTCGACGTATTCCCAGTATCCCTTGCCGGACCACTCGCAGTACTGCAGGATCTCCGTCATGGTGTTCATGGGATATACATCCGGAGATTCCACGCTGTTTTCTCCGTTTTCAGCCAGGGCCCCGCCGCCCACACTGAACACCGTCCATGCTTCGCCATAGTTTTCGTCTCCGGGCTTGCGGCACTCAAACTTCATGCCGTTGGGATGGAAGGACAGGAATTCCTTGGACCAGACTATTTCTGTGCGTTCGTCTTCCAATACGTCCAAAATGGCACGATCCGTCATGTGTCCCTTGCCCGTAGCAGAGAGAGAGCCATACAAGGTCACTCTGAAGGTCGCCGCCCATGGATGACGTTCCTTATACAGTTCCGCAGCCTTGCGCGGTCCCATGGTGTGACTGCTGGAGGGACCCACGCCAATTCGATAGAGTTCGCGTATTGTTTTCATTTGTCACTATTATATATCGTGTGGTATTGCAGTTCACCGGCCGCTCTGCCCGAATTGGCTGTGCCGCCGTTCATGGGGTGGAAACTTGTGGGGTCGGTATATATGTGTCCTATGTATGGATCCACATGTGACTCGCTGTCGCTGAAGTCTACATCCGAGTTCTGGTTGCCATGAGTGTGGAAGTAGAACTGGCATGCAACTTCCACTTTGTAGTAATCACATTCGCCATCCAGTTCGGGCAAGGTGAACGTAGCATACGGGTCGTCCCAGCCATCCAGGGCGGCATTGGGCGCCGATGTCACGGTCTTGTCCAGCACACCGCTCTGGGGAGCGCCTGTTTTCATATATGCCGTATAGCGGACATAGATGGTACCGTTAATCTGTCCCACCAGTTTGCCCTGGTTCTTCCTCACTGCATACACTTTTATTTCATCGCCGGGGCGTATAGGACCACGCTCTATCTGTTCGTATTCATCGCTGTTGTCCACGGCCTGCTTTACGACATAGTTGAAGCCTTTCCAGCTTGGCGGTGTCACCGTGGGACCGCTTGTGCTTGGCGAGCACGCAGTCATAATAATGGAAAGGACAGCCGTCATCAGTATCGTTATCTTGCTTTTCATAGTGGGTAAATGTTATGTTTTGATGGTTATTGGTCTATAATGTGTATGGTTGTGCCGGCATCAGCAAATATAGTCCTCAGCACGCATGTCGTTGCCTGTGCCAAGGAAAGCGGCCAATTCTCTATTGAGGCGTTGTACCGGCAGTCCCATGACATTGTAATAGGAACCGTTGATGCCAGTAACTCCTACGCAGCCTATCCATTCCTGTATGCCATAGGCTCCGGCCTTGTCGAATGGCCTGTATTTGGTCACATAATGTTGTATCTGCTCCATGGTGAGCGTGGCAAAGGTGACATCCGTCACACACGAAAATGTACGTATGCGTTCTGTTGTGCGAATGGTCACGCCGGTAACCACCTGGTGTGTGCGTCCCGACAGTTTTGCCAACATTTCGCACGCTTCCTTGGCTCCTGCCGGTTTACCCAGCACTTCACCATCAAGGTACACTATCGTGTCGGCCGTAATCAACAACTCCTCGCTGCCGATATTGTAGGCCGCCGCCTTTTGGCGGGAGATGTATTCCGGTATGGCGGTCATGCCCAAGTCCTCCGGGTAGCTCTCGTCTATGCCATCCTGTAGTCTGACCTCAAAGTCGATTTCCATTGCCTTAAGCAGTTCCTTGCGCCGTGGCGAGTTGGATGCCAGTATTATCTTCATCAGTATGCGTTATATGATTGTCTGTATGTTATCGAGTTTCTGTTGCTCAATGCCTCCCTTGCGGCCTACCATCCGAAAGCCTCCTTGCCGGCCATCCATTTGCCTTGGACCTTGAGCACCTGTTCTATCACGTCCCGTCCGCATCCCTGGCCGCCAAGGCAATGGCTGACGTATATCGCCACGGCCCTGATTTCCGGTGCGGCATCCTTGGGACAGCAAGGGCACCCGCAGCGTTGCATCACCTCATAGTCCGGTATGTCATCGCCCATGTACAGGACGTTCTCGTCGCCTATGCCGTATTTCTCCAACAGCCTGTCGTAGGTCTCTATCTTCATGCTGCACCCCAAATGCACATCGCTGCATCCCAAACTTTCGTATCTGCGACGTACGGTCTCGTGCCTGCCACCCGTAATGATGGCTATAGGCATGCCGCACTTCAAGGCCTGGTGTATGGCATATCCGTCCTTTATGTTGACAGAGCGCACCGGTTGCCCCTCTGCGTCCATGGGTATCGTGGCTGCGCTGAGCACGCCATCTACGTCAAAGGCGATAAGCTTTATCTTGCTGAGGTCGTAGTTTATCATGGTTTAGACTGCTGTCTTTCTGTATTGCAATCGGCTTCTCGGTTTACTTTGAGTGTGATGCTCTTATGGATTCGCTCATCAGGCGATAAATCTCGCGGTATCTTGGTTCTTGCAGCATGTCCATGTGCCACGACATCACCTTCTCGTCCCATCTGATTGCCGGCCCTGTCTGTGCCTCGTGTGGGGTGAGGGTTCGTATCTTGGCACACGTTTCCTCTATCAGTGGAAACAACACATCAAACGGGATGCCCTCCTTTGCCATCAGCCCATACGCTATATCGTACAGATGGTTGGTGAAGTTGCAGCATAGTACCGCTGCCAAGTGCATCACACGTCTCTTCTCTCCCTCCATGGGCATATACACATCAGATACCGAGGCGGCCAACTCTGTCAGCAGGGGCATGTCTTTCTCGTTCGATGTTTCCAGGAACAGAGGCACCTTGCGGAAGTCCACTTCACGTTCAATGGAAAAGGTTTGCATGGGGTACAGCACTCCACGGTGCCGGCATGTCAGAGCATCCATAGGCACGCTGCCGGATGTATGCACCACCAGGCAATTCCTGTCGGAAAACTCCGTTGCCACCGTGGCTATGGCATCGTCCTTGACGGCAAGGATGATAATGTCCACGTCCATGGGCACGGGGCACACACGTTGACGACCTCCGCACTCGGTCACTATGTGCCCCACACATGTCAAGGCGCGCGATAAATGCGTGGCCACACGTCCTTTGCCTATGATCGCTATCTTCATGCTTCCCTGAAGGCGCCCTTTACAGGTGTAAAACCTTTTCTTTAATCAGAGCTTGTATCTTATCCATATTCTGCGACTTGCGCTCCATGCCCTTGTGCCCAATCGCTACCATGCACACCACGCGCAGGTCGTCGGGCAGCGACAGGATTTCACGCACCACTTCCTCGCTGTCCCTGCCGTCTGCGTCCTTGCGGGCCCTCACCTGTACCCAGCAGGCTCCCAGCCCCAGGTCTTCCGCCTGATACAGCATGGACATGGCCGCCGTGGAAGCGTCCTCTATCCATACGTCGCTCACGGCAGGGGCGGCCATCACCACGATGGCACACTTTGCCTCGGCCACAAACTGACTGCCCATGGCCTTGGACATGGACAGGCGTGCCAATGTGTCGGGATCTTCCACCACACAGAACGAATAGCTGTGCAGACCCTTGCTTGTGGGAGCCATCATGGCAACCTCCAGAATACTTTGTATGGCCTCGGGTGCTATGGCCTCGGGCGTGAATTTGCGGTGGGAACGGCGTTTTTGCGCCAATTCATAAAATTCTTCCATCCTTTCTTCGTATCTTTGTAAGCGCAAAGATATGAAAAAAAAGCCACATCAAAATAAGAAACACATGCTTTTTTGCGTTATCATAAGTAGTTATTGAAGCGGCATATGCCCGTGGACACGCGGATACGCTTGTGTCACATCCATTTATCATGCATGAAAAGAATACTGTCATACATCGTTATGCTTACCGCCTGTCTGCTGGCTCATGCCGGTGACAGCATACATGTCACTCTCAAGGGACGCGTCATTGACGAGCAGAATGAGCCGGTGAGTTTCTGTTTGGTCCGTGTGGAAGGTCAGCTTAAGGCCACCACGGCTGACGGAGATGGCAAATATAGCCTTTCGTTCAATTCCGCCGACTCGGTTGTCATCACGTACAACATGATAGGCTACCGTACCAGGCGACGAGTACTGAAGAAGCCTCAGGGTGCCCTGACATTGAACGTGGTGATGTACAGCAATAGCGTGGATATGGGTGAAATAGAAATCAAGGAACTGCGCCGTCAGATGGGGCAAACGCAGGAACTGAACACCGATGAAATCACCCGCATGCCCAGCACCACTGGCAATGCTGTGGAGGACCTGGTGGCAACGCAGGCCGGTGTATCGCAACACAACGAGCTGTCCTCTCAATACAACGTGCGTGGCGGGTCTTTCGACGAGAACTGTGTCTATATCAACGGCAGCGAGGTCTATCGGCCCCTGCTCATACGCAGCGGAGAGCAGGAAGGCCTGTCTGTCATCAATCCATACATGGTGGACAAGGTACGTTTCAGCGCCGGAGGATTTGAGGCCAAGTATGCCGACAAGATGTCGTCCGTGCTGGACATAGAATACCGCAAGCCGAAGAGGTGGGAGGGAACTCTGTCGGCATCGCTCCTGGGTGCATCTGCACACATGGGATGGGGCAACAAGAAGGTCTCTTTCTCTCATAGTCTGCGCTATAAGACCAATGCCTACATGCTGGGTGCCCTGGAGACCAAAGCCGAGTACTCGCCAAACTTTGTGGACTATCAGGCATATCTCTCCTGGGCACCTGCCAAAAATTGGGACATAGACGTGATAGGATACATTTCGCACAATAGTTATAGGTTCACGCCTGCCAGCCGCGAAACCAACTTCGGTACCATGGAGAACATTACCAATTTCCGCGTCTATTTCGATGGATGGGAGCGAGATGTGTTTCAGACTTTTTATGGGACGGCCAGAGTTAAACGCAAGATTAAGGATAGGCATTCCATCTCTTTGAATTATACGGCATTCCGTACTAATGAAAACGAGACGTATGATATACAGGGACAGTATTGGCTGTCCAACACCAGCACCGCAACGGAGCTGGCTGTGGGGACATATATGGAGCACGCCCGCAATATGTTGCACAGCACCCAGCACAGCCTGAGGCTGGCCTATGATTTTCGCAGCAAGTCGCATCACGTAGAGGCAGGTATAGCCTTTCGCCACGAGAACATCAGAGAGCGGTCGAGAGAGTGGGAATACCGCGACAGTTCGGGGTATTCCATGCCCCATAGTCCGGAGGCGCTGGAACTGATATACAACATGCGCAGCAACAATAGCATAGCTTCCAGTCACTTCGAGATGTATGCTCAGGATACGTGGCGTCGCGAGACGTCCAAGGGCATCTTCAGCCTCAACTATGGTTTAAGGATGTCGCAATGGTCGTGGAATGGCGAGTGGCTCATCTCGCCCCGTGCAAGCATAAGCTATGTGCCAAAGAAGCACGATAACATGACATTCCGCCTGGCTACCGGCCTATACTATCAGCGCCCTTTCTACAAGGAGTTGCGCGACACGGTGGCCAACGGAGCCACCACTACGGTGGAACTGAACAAGGACATACGCTCGCAGCGCTCCTTCCAGGTGATTGCAGGATACGAGTATCGCTTCAAGCTGGGAAAACGTCCTTTCCTGTTCTCTACCGAGATGTATTACAAGGCACAGGACCGCCTGAATCCATACACGGTGGACAATACCAAGATTGTCTACTACGGCCGGAATTGTGCCACGGGCAATGTGATGGGTATTGACTTCAAGCTCTATGGCGAGTTTGTGCCAGGCACGGATTCGTGGCTGACATTCTCGCTGATGAGGGCACGCATGAACCTGAACGGCAAGAGCATACCGCAGCCAACCGATCAGACATGGTCGCTGAACATGTTCTTCTCTGACTATTTCCCGGGCACTACGCGATGGAAGCTGAACTTAAAGGCCTGTTTTGCCGGAGGCCTGCCTTTCGGGGCTCCTCACCAGGGACTGGAGGAGCACGTCTTCCGCTCTTCGGCCTACAAGCGTGTGGACGTGGGTATGAACTTTCGCGCCTTGAATAACGAGGACCATCATCTTGGCCATAATCCCATACGCAATATCTGGTTGGGATTGGATTGCCTCAACATCTTTGGCTTCGATAACGTTAGCGGTTACTATTGGGTAACGGATGTCAAGAACGACCAGTATGCAGTGCCCAACTTCCTGACCGGCCGAATGGTAAACTTCCGCGTCAATGTGGAGTTCTAATAACGTCACGAAGAGTGGAGTAGGCCCCCGCGGCATAGGTTTCGGCATCCCGTGGCGAACAGCATGAATGAACCGGTTTGTGCGCCTGCATAAACTCGTTTATTCGTCGATGAAAACCGGTTTATACGATCAAATAAACCGGTTTTTTCGTTCTACAGCCCGTTAGGCAAGGGCCGATGTGACACGTTCTATGGCGGGCGGCGCGGTATCACTCGGGATGCATCTTGGCGACTTTATATCGGGAAATGCTTGTGGGAATGGCGTTTTTGCCATATCTTTGTATGCAAATGGTGGTGTGGACATGTCAATCATTACATGTGTGCGCGCCTGTTATAAAATAAGGACAATAAATACAGACCAAGAATTATGAGTTACGGACTACTGAAGGGAAAAAGAGGTATCATCTTTGGCGCGCTCAACGAGCAATCCATAGCATGGAAAGTGGCCACGAGGGCAGTGGAGGAGGGTGCTACACTCACTCTGTCCAACACGGCCATAGCCATACGCATGGGGCAGTTGAATGAATTGGCCGAGAGGCTTGGGTGTGAGGTTATTCCTGCCGATGCAACCAGTTTCGAGGATTTGCAGGAGGTGTTTCGCCGTTCCGTGGAGGTGCTGGGAGGCAAGATAGACTTTGTGCTCCACTCCATTGGCATGTCGCCCAACGTCCGCAAGGGACGCACATACGACAATCTGGACTATGGCATGCTGGGCAAGACGCTGGACATAAGCGCCATATCGTTCCATAAGATGTTGCAGGCGGCCAAGCAGCAGGATGCCATAGCGGAATACGGTTCGGTGGTGGCGCTGACCTACATGGCTGCCCAGCGTACCATGTACGGATACAACGATATGGCCGATGCCAAGGCCCTGCTGGAGTCCATCGCACGTAGCTTTGGATATATATATGGCCGCGAGCATCATGTGCGCATCAACACTGTGTCGCAGTCGCCAACCATGACTACGGCAGGCAGCGGTGTCAAGGGGATGGACCGTCTATTTGATTTCGCCAACCGCATGTCTCCCCTGGGTAATGCCAGTGCCGACGAATGTGCCGATTACTGCGTGACGCTATTCTCGGATCTCACACGCAAGGTGACTATGCAGAACCTCTATCATGA
>DBLZ01000078.1 GCA_002297545.1 Prevotellaceae bacterium UBA711
CAGATGCCTGGAAACGATAACTTTTGTAACGGCCGACATGCGATAACGGATAGGTCAGAAGGGCGGGCTGCGGGGCCTCCTTTATCTCCAGCAGTATCACCGCATCGCTGAAATCGCCCTTGCGCGAGCCTAAGAAACGTCCCCCGATAAGTTCCTCCGCCACACGCTTCATATTGGGCTTACGCGGATATTTCCGCGTGAGGGTGATGGAGGTCCGGGAATCGTCGGCCCGGTCTATGTAGGGAATCTCGCGGATGACAGGCACACTGTCCTCCATCTCTATATAGAATGGCTGTCCGAAGGTGCGATAACTCTCATCGGGATAGTATATGGGGAAATAGAGCAGCCCGGGCATCGCGTGGTTGAAGGTGACCTCGCCACGGGAACGGTCTATCACTCCCCAGGTGACAGGGATGGCACCCTGCCAGTCGCGGCTGTAGGTGGCCAGATAAGCCAAGTTACACTTTGTACTTTCATGGAACGGCAGGGTTATGGACGCGGTCTTTGCCAGATATGCCGTCACGTCCTTGATACAAGGGTCGTCCAGGACGGGAGGGACATACTCCCCTTCGGCTTTCAGGAAAGGCGGTGTGTCCTTCTGTGCGGCGTATGTGGAGCGATATACGTTTGCAGTCTCGGCAAAAGCCCAGTCGCCATCGCCCGGCAGCGAACTCTCGGCATTGAAGGTCTGCCACGTGTCCGTGGAATCGTTATATACGCTGCAATGATAGTGCCGCCCCGAAAGGCTGCGGTAACAGATGTTGTGCTCCACCACCACGGGCACGCCGCAGGCACGCAGGATGTTGCAACCGTAACTGGCCACGTCCACGCAGTCATGGAAATCGCGCGAATAGAGGTCATACACTCCGGCAAGCCGCGTGCGGTGCGTCCTGCCGTTCATGTCGCGAAGGTTGTTGATGGCGGCATTATAGTACTGTACCGTGGTGCGTAGGTCCGCGGTGCTGTCGGCCATCACGTATTTGGCGAACAGGTCGCGATAGGCCTTGCCCGTCTCATTGAACCCGTATCCCTCCACGCAGCGGTATGGCAGGATGTATTCCTTGAACTCGTCGAAGGTCAGGTTGCGGGCAAAGGGCGATTCGCGCCACACGCGGAAGGCATTGTCTATGTGGTCGGTCAGGAAATCGAAGTCCAGTTCCGTGATGTCGCACAACATGCTGTAGTCAATTATAGGGTCGGACAAGGTGTCGGCCTCAATCATTTCGCGACGCGCCTTCTTGACTTGCCATAAAGAATCCCATGGGAATTTATCCATTTTAACACCTTGCACGATGGAATAATATATGCTGTCTGTCTCGTGCCTCCACTGCTCCAGTGTGTCATTGTCACGGTATATACGCGCCCGGGAATGGTGGTAAGGCATATTCTCTATCAGAAATCTTGCGGCAGCGTACTTGGCCGTATCACGTTCGATGTACTTGTAATAGACCAACGTGCGGTACAGCTCCCATCGGTTCCCCTGTGTCTGTTTGGGAATGTCTGACCGGCACCCCGTAAGGATTACCAGTAGGAGAAGGGCGCAGAAGATGGGTTCAAGGCATTTCATGGATATATACTACACAGTAGTATGAAATTTGATAATTAGCAAATTCGCCAAAAACAAAGTTTTAGAATAATTTCGTCAGCACAAAGAATGCACATATTTCACAGTAGTAATTTGCATAGAGTCAATCAACAAGTGCAGTTTTGCTGCAAAAATATAAATAATGTTTGAAAAAGTTCTCATTTGGTGTGCTGAAATTTAGTCTTCCCCCTTGGTTTTCGATTAATTCTGGCCTGTATGACCTCAATTCTTCTGTCAGTAACGGAACTAAAGTCAGTTCCTTTTGTGTTTGAGTATTTAAAATTGCACTTTTCGAGCGAATACTCATGGCTTTGCACGCTCCACCGCCGCCTTGGTGCCGTGTGTGGTCCAATTCTGTGATGACCTTATTTGGTGTTGATGTATGTGAAAAGACCGAAGAAATGGAAACGCGTGGCTTCAATAGCTTGTGGGGCGTTACGCGTCACGGATGTCAGCCCCCTCCCACTCCCTCATTCGTGACTCCAGTAGAAACGCGGGAGCGACTCCAATAGGAACACGGGCGTGACTTTAATAGGAACGGGGGCGTGACTCCAGTAGAGTCTCGTTTCCCCTCCTTCCGACCCTCTTTCCGAATGTCATCAAGCGCCAAGGCAAAGCACATCAACACACGTATTTCCTGCATTTTTTGCAAATTTAAGAATTTTTCTCTAATTTTGTGACGCAATTGCGCATATTTATGATAATAGTACTTGATGGATTGAACACCGCTAAGATACTAAAAACGATGAATGATATGCGCAATTTGTAGGTTTAACGGATTTAAGATGTCTCAAAAAGTATAGTATAGTTATTATGAAATTAAAAAAACTCTATCCAGGTATTTTGTAGCGGTGCCTCTATTGACGTTTTGTGTCAGTTGTACAGAGGAAGTAGATACTTCTGATAGGTATGCATTCGCTGGTAAAACGATTGTCGATTATTTGAAGGATTTCCCCGAAAGCTATAGCGAGTATTCTGCTTTGCTGGATTCTGTGGAAATAAGTGATTTCTCCAAATCCACAATGAGCCAGCTGTTGTCGGCCAGAGGCAACTACACCTGTTTTGCCCCAACCAATGAGGCCATTTATTCATATCTGGATAGCTTGGCAGAAATTGGCATCATTTCAGAACCCACCTGGGACGCTCCCGAGTTTTGGGAAATTGATGCTGAGACCAATACGCGAAAGCTTTTGGATGAGACACGCAAGACTATAGTATACAATAGTTTGATTGATGGTGGTGACGAAATACAGCCCTATCTGACCAGCGATATCAGTGAAAGGGCTGTAGGACACGAGATGCTGGGTCTCCCAAACATGATGAATCGCAAGTTGATATGTTCCGCAGGCAACGGCACCAACTATGCCATTGGTGGTAGTAATATCTCCAATACCAACTGTGATATTTATACCATCAATGGTCGCATACACCAAGTTGATAAGGTGATTTCTCCCAACACACAGACCGCAAACGAATACTTTTATGAGTCTATTGACAAGAAAAAGTATGGTTTCTATACTTTTGCCGTCTTGGTGGATGCTTGTGGGCTGGGCGAGGTGTTGCATGAGTCCGAGGATAATGATTACTACAACAAACGCATAACGGGTGAGCTTAAGAATCTGGACACGCATCCTTCGGAGGGTGTTCCCGGCCACCTGCCCGAGCACAGATACATTGGTTATACCATCTTTGCCGAGGATGATGCATGGTGGGAGAAAGCGCTTGGCCTGGCGGACAGTTCCATAATCGAACTTTCTCCCGAGGAATTGGTGAAGATGGTCGCAAATTATGTCAACAGCAACAATATGGCTCTTTCCACGGCGCATGCCGGCACTGATTACACCAACGAAGACAATACCTTGAACCAATTTGTGACGTATCACATTGTACCGGGTAAATTGGAAACGAGCAAGCTGGTAATACACTTCTGCGAATTGTACTACAATCTTGTTGATAGGCGAAAGGGAGCTTCCGTCTTTGATTATTATACCACTATGGGTAAACGCCGTCTTCTGAAAACCTATGAGGCTTCAAGGACGTACGATGGCAAACGCAATATCATCTATCTGAACCGTTTCCCTGTGCTGAAGAATGGCAGAGGTAAGGATCAAGACTACACAGAAGTAAGCTGTGATGAGAATAAGCAGGGTATTAGGATATACACTTCCAATAATCCGGAAATTTACAATGCCTATCTCTATCGTATCAGTGATTGTCTGTACTACAATGATGAAAAGGCCAACATCATGGCAAGCGAGCGGGTGCGTATCGACTTCGCCACCATGTTTCCGGAAATGATGACCAATGATATTCGCTGCAATGAAAACTATGATGCCGTGCATAGGGATGTCGGCATACCTATTACCAGTAAGTACCGGTATCTGGAGAACGTTGAAATCAGTGACCCGACCCGGTTCTATTATCTGACCGGACGTATCAGTGATACGCAATGCTGGCATAACTACGAAGGCGATGAATTCAATATCGTAGGCAACTATGAAGTGACCTTCAAGTTGCCCCCTGTGCCTAAGGACGGGATGTACGAGTTGCGTTTGGGCATATCCACCTTTCCAACACGCGGCATGTGCCAGTGTTACTGGGGTAACGACAAGTCCAACCTGCCTGCAACCGGTCTACCTGTTGACATGCGTATGGGAGGTACGGTATGGTATGTCAAGGGAGGTACTGATATGAAAAGTATTCTCGGCTATGAGGAAGATGTGGAGGGCGATGATGAACTTAACGCAGAAAACGATAGGAAGATGCGTAACAATTGGGTTATGAAGGCTCCCAACAGCTACTACCAGTTTGGTAGCGATGTTACGATGCGTGCCCAAAATCAAGGCAAGGTCATTCGCCGTATCATAGTGAGAGAGAATATGAAGGCAGATGAAGTTTACTATCTGCGTCTCAAGAGCGTATTGCGTGACCCTGAGACGCAGTTGTATCTTGACTACTTGGAGTATTGCCCCAAGGAAGTATATGACAATCCGCTGGTTCCAGAGGACATTTGGTAACATTACAATCAAACTTCCTAAGCTTGTGGCGCACATGAGGTATCTGTTTAACCTCATGTGCGCCACAAGATGATGTCATAAAACCCAGGGCACCGCTTCGCTTGCCCTGGGCTGATGTTTTGTTGCCCCTCCGGGGCGCCAATGGCGGCTAATTTCTCGGAGGCCTCACCAACCGGAAATGTCCGCAGCCACCGTATAGCATTATTCAATATCTATCTTGCGCTGTATTTCCTTCACGTCCTGTTTGTTGATCTTTGGCATGACAATGGTCAGCACGCCGTTGTCCACTTTGGCAGAGATGCCTTCCTTCTCGATGTCATCGGGCAGGACGTATGTCTGCTGATAGTTGGAGTAGCTGAACTCGCGGCGCAGATAGCGCTCCTTCTTGTCCTCCTCCTTGTGTTCCAGCTTGTTCTCGATGGCGATGTCCAAATTGCCGTCGGCATTGATGTTTACTCTGCAGAATTCCTTCCTGATGCCGGGCACTGCCACTTCCATGGTATATGACTTGACATCTTCCTTAACGTTGATAGCCGGGGCTATGGTCTTAGTCTTGGGCATCCACTCACTATTGAAAAAGTCATCGAACAATGTCGGGAACCAACTGTTTGAACTCATTACTGGTAACATAATAACCTCCTTTTTTTATGTGTCTATATATCTTTGGCTTCAGGCTCCTTTGGGGAGCTTTCCGCTTTCACTCATACATGTAGCAATAAGTATGCCAATGCCGGCAGGCATGCCATTATATCACCATTGGACACATTTTGTCCACTTCCTTAAACACTCCTTAAACTTTGTGACGATTTGGCGCACTTGAACGGCATGTCCGCTGTCACACCTCTCCGAAAGTGTATGATTTTCATACAATCTTTCCCCGGACTGTGCAGCCAGGCATTGGATTTACTGCAATTGGACGTACCTTTGCATCGAAATCAAAATCGAATGCCTATGAGAAGGATACTTTACATGATTATGCTCTCCGCTTGCCTCCGGGGACGGGCACAGGGGGACGGCGTGTGGACCGTGGAGCAGTGCATCGGCTATGCCGTGGCCAACAACTATGAGGTGCGCCTGCGCGACCTGGACGTCAGAGACTATCAGGTGGAGAAGACGCGCCAGGTGGCCTCCTTTCTGCCCTCGATAAGCGTCAGCATGGGGGCTAACGTCAACTTTGGCCGTGCCATAGACCCCGAGACCAACACTTACACCGATGTCAGTACTTTCTCCAACGGCTATGGCATTTCGGCCGGCATACCCGTGTTCGACGGGCTGCAGAGGCTTAATGCCCTGCGCATATCTCGCGTGAATTTGCTGATGGGGCGCCAAGGCGTGTTGGCACAGAAGGATGCTACGGCCAAGGCAGTGCTGGAGGCCTACACGCAGGTGCTGTATTATAAAGGTACCGTGGAGATAGCCGCGCAGAAGCGTGCCGAGAGCGAGATGCTGCTGCACCAGACCAGGGTGATGGCCGAGGTGGGTACCAAGGGCGAGGCCGATGTGGCACAGATGCAGGCCACGCTGGCCTCGGACGACTGCGAACTTACCCGCCAGCAGAGCCTCCTGGACAATGCCCTCCTGGAGTTGAAGCGCCAGATGAATTTCCCCATGGACTCCCTGCTGGAGGTCTCCGGCATCGCGTCCGACGCTATCCTGTGCGAAGAGGCTACGGAGGAAAACTGTGAGGATATTTTCATGCAGGCCCGTCTGACAGATCCCAACCTGCGCATGGCCGAGTATTCCCTGAAGACGGCCCGCTACTCCCTGCAGCAGAGCCGCCTGTTCTTTCTGCCTTCCATATCCCTTTCCACGGGAGTTTCCACCAGCTACTACAAGCAGATTGGCACCCGCAGCTCCATGTCCTTCGGCGACCAGTTCCGCAACAATTCCGGAGAATACGTCTCGGCTTCATTCTCCATGCCCATATTCAGCCGTCTGAACGGCATACTGAACATTCGCCGCCAGCGCAACAACGTACGCCGGGCCGAGGAACGGCTGAGCTACCGCAACGATGAGTTGCGACGTCTCATCCGCCAGGCCCTGACCGATGTGGAGAACAGCCGCAAAGAGGCTGACAAGATGCAGCGTCGTGTGGAGGCCGACAGTCTGGCTTCGCGCCTCGTCATACGCAAGTACGAGGAGGGGCTGGCCTCTCCCATAGACGTACAGACCCTGGCAACCGCCCTCCTGCAAAGCAAGGCCCAGCTGCTGCAAAGCCGGCTGAACTATATGTATCAAACCAAAATAGTCAACTATTATAAAGGCACACCATTATGGACAGAATAATCGAAAAGAAGCGCGGACTGCAGAAAAAACACATCCCTTACATCATAGTAGGCACCATAGTGACCTCACTGCTGTTGTGGGGCATCTTCGGCAACCATCGCAGCACACTGCGCGTGGATCGCGACAACATTACCATAAGCACCGTCATCCAAGGAGAGTTCAAGGACTATGTCCGCCTCAACGGTACGGTCATCCCCTTCCAGATAGTGCAGGTTTCGCCGGAGGAAGGCGGCATCGTCACCGAAAAGGTGGCCGAGGAGGGGCAGAAGGTCAGGAAGGGCGACGTGATAGTCCGCCTGGCCAACAGTTCCCTGGACCTGCAAATCCTCAATGCCGAAGCCGAACTGGCAGAGAAGCAGAACTTCCTGCGCAACACCCAGGTGCTCATGGAGCAGGACAAGCTCAGCAACGAGACCGAGAGCGCGTCCCTGGAGATGGACGTCATACGCAAACGCCGTGCCTTTGAGCAGAACGAGCGTCTGTACGGTGAGAAACTCATCCCCCGCGAGCAGTATATCCAGGCCAAGGAGGATTATGAACTTTCGCTGAAGAAGCAGAAACTCATCGGCGAACGCCTGAAGAAGGACGCGCAGTACCGCAGCCTGCAGATGGAACAGTTGGAGGACAACCTGGAGAACATGCAGCGCAACCTCATGCTGGTGCGCGACCGCAAGAAGAAACTGGAGGTGCGCAGCGCCATAGACGGAGAACTGGGCCTGCTGGACGTGGAACTGGGCCAAAGCATAAGTGCCGGCTACAAGATAGGACAGATCAACGACCTCAGCGACTTCAAGGTGGAGGCACAGATAGACGAGCATTACATAGACCGCGTCCGTGTGGGGCTGTCCGCTGTCTTCGAACGCGACGGGCAGAGCTACGAACTGGTTGTACGCAAGGTCTATCCCGAGGTGAGAAGCGGCAAGTTCCGTACCGACTTCGTCTTCGCCAACCAGCGTCCCGACAATATCCGTTCCGGGCAGACCTATTACCTCAATCTGGAACTGGGCAAGCCCACCCAGGCCTGCCTCATTTCCCGCGGCACCTTCTTCCAAAGCACAGGCGGCAATTGGGTCTACGTCCTGGACAAAGGTGGTGACAAGGCCTATCGCCGCAACATCCGTATCGGCCGTCAGAATCCACAGTACTATGAGGTGGAGGACGGCCTGGAGCCTGGAGAGCAGGTCATCACCAGCGGCTACGAGGCATTCAAGGACAACGAGGTGCTGATACTGAAATAGGCATCACCCATACATATTATATATAGTATACAGAGACTATTCACAAACCTAAGACACTAAGACAAAGAGCTATGATTAAAATTGAGAATCTGACAAAGGTCTTCCGCACGGAAGAAGTGGAGACGGTGGCACTGAACGGTGTGTCCCTGGAAGTGAGGGAGGGCGAGTTCGTGGCCATCATGGGACCGTCCGGTTGCGGCAAGTCCACATTGCTGAGCATACTCGGCCTGCTGGACAACCCCGACGAAGGCAACTATTACCTGGCAGGCGAAGAGGTGGGACACCTGCGCGAACGGGAGCGCACCATGCACCGCAAGGGAAACATCGGCTTCGTGTTCCAAAGCTTCAACCTCATTGACGAACTGACGGTGGAGGAGAACGTGGAACTGCAGTTGAAGTACCTGGACGTGCCCAAGGCGGAGCGCCGGGAGCGCGTAGTGGAGATATTGCGCAAGGTCAACCTCTCGCATCGTGCCAAGCACTATCCCCAGCAACTTTCCGGCGGCCAGCAGCAGCGTGTGGCCATAGCACGTGCCGTCATCGGCAAGCCCAAGCTGATTCTGGCCGACGAGCCTACGGGCAACCTCGACTCCAAGAATGGCAAGGAGGTGATGGAACTGCTGTCGCAGCTACACGACGAGGGCAGCACCATAGTCATGGTGACGCATTCCCAGCACGATGCCACATACGCCGGACGCATCATCAACCTCTTCGACGGCCAGGTGGTGGACAAGATGAACGGACTGCTGTAATGTCTGTAAAGCGCTGATATAGATAGTTTGTTCCATGTCACGGCAAGTATGATTCAGAATGTCAACAAGTATGATGTTACAGGATTACAGCATGTTGCGCCCCGAAGGGGCAGCGAGCCCACAGCCCAGGGCAAGCGAAGCGGCACCCTGGGTATCATACCCCATCAACAAACTATCGCCCTGCAAGGGCAAAAGCCCTCTATATTAGACTGATGGCACATAACTACATGATGCTTTTGCCCTTACAGGGCGCACGGCCAAGGATGTAGGCCTGTACCCAGGGTGTCGCTTCGCTTGCCCTGGGCTGTGGGCTCGCTGCCCCTTCGGGGCGCAGGCCATCCGGGGTAGCAATACTACATAAAGCAATGCGAATCTTTGCAATTCCGACAAGGGCGCAGGCCATCCGGGGTAACAATACTACATAGAGAACCATATTCAATGTACCTATATACAAACGGCCAACATAAAGCTGCCAATGATAGTAATCAGTCATCCTAATGACTGACTTACTATAATACGTTGCTGGGCATACCATTGCCCGCATTGCAACAGACCATTATTACATAGACACACATACATAAATTATGAAAACATTCCTGCACTACATGCGTCGCTACAGGCTGGCGACCTTCCTGAACCTCTTGGGTATAGCCCTTACCCTCGCAGGCCTGTACATATTGTGCATACATATTGATTACAACCGCAGCTACAACCACTGCGTCAAGGACTATGAGACGCTCTACAGGCTGGACTTCTGCAATGATGAGGGACATTGGCAGGCCATTTTTCCGCGCCCTATGGCGGAGTATCTGGAAAAATGCCCGCAGATAGATGGAGTTGCCATACTCGGCTGGTCCAACAGTTGGGTCCTGGACAATGACGGCACAGCCATGGACGTGCCGGTCACCACCGAGTTGGGCAATTCTGTAGCCCTCTTTGGCGCCGAACGCGTGGACGGTGTACTGGAGACGGTTGCCGGCGAAAACACTGCGGTGATACCGGCATCGCTTGCCACCACGCTTTTTGGAGACAAGTATGCTGCCGGGCGCGTGCTGAAGTGGGCAGGTGGAGTGCACTTTACAGTGGCTGGCGTGTACGAGGACTTCCCTGCCAACTGCAGCATGGCGAATAACGTATATGTCAACATGGGTGATGAGAACCGTGGGGCACACCACAACTACAGTTATCATATCTTCTTCCGCAGCAAGGAAGACTTGGAGAGCCTGAGGAAAATCGTTGGCAACGCGATACATCAGTACGAGTTGGACCGTATGGGAGGTGCTGATAACGTCAGCGAGGAGGTCGAAGAGGTATTGGCCACCATGAAGTATGTCCCCGTGCCTGTCGCCGAGACGTATTTTACTGCCCATGACGTATCCTTGGACAGGGGAAGCCTGTCTGCCCTCTACATGCAGGAGTTTGCCGCCGCACTGCTGCTCATAGTGTGCATAATCAACTTTACCAACTTTTCCATGGGACAAGCACCTGTGCGCATCCGTTCGGTGCTCACCCGCAGAGTGTTGGGCGAAAGCCTCATGAATCTGCGTGCAGGCCTTCTTGCCGAGGCGGCATTTGTAGGGGTACTGGCCTATGCCCTGTCCCTGGGCATCGTCTGGCTGGTGGGCAAGGCACCCGCTGCATCCGAATGGTTTTCCGTGGATATCACCATCGGGCACCATCCCGTGCTGCTGTTGCTCTTGCTGGGTACCGGCATCTGCATAGGGCTGTTGTCGGCCGCCTACAGCACATACTACATAACGTCCTTCTCCCCTGTATGCGCCATGAAGGGTAACTTCGCCCTGACCCCGCAGGGACAGAAGATACGCACGTGGCTGGTGGGGTTGCAGATATGCGTGTCCCTGGTGATGGCCGTCTTCGTAGGTTGTATCTATAGCCAGAGCCGTTATATCTACAAGTCCGAATATGGATATGCCAAGGACTCCATACTGATAGACAACATTGCGGGGGCACACCAATACTCATGCAGCAAGGCCACCATGCGCACCGAACTGGAGCAACTGCCATGCGTGGCATCTGTGTCTTTTTCTAACTTCTGCCTTGGCACCAATGATACGTACATGGGTTGGGGAAGAGGCAACGGTGAGGTCAATTACTCGTTCCAGGCACTGCCCGTGGACTGGAAGTTCCTGCGCACCTACGGCATAGACATCGTGGAGGGCAGGGATTTCACGGAGCACGACGGTGACGTGTATATCATCAACGAGGCCATGAAACGCGCCTATCCCGAACTGCAGGTAGACAAGCCACTGTATGACGGTGAGCTTACCATCGTGGGCATCTGCAAGGATATCCGAGCCTTCTCCACACGTGTGGACAACAGCCAGACACCACTCGCCTTCGTCATCTTTGGCCCTAAGTACGCGGGCTGGGGAGACCCATGCAACAATATATGTATACGTCTGGCTCCGGGAGTGAACATCATGGACTCACGCAGGCAGATTGCGGCAACGCTGGACAAGTATGCCGTAGGAGCCAAGTCCGACCTGGTATTCCTGGACCATCTGATGGAGCAGACCTACCGCGAGGAACTTGCCTTTGTGGGCCTGATGCAATTGTGTTCCATCCTTACGATGATAATCACGCTGATAGGCGTCTTCTGCCTGACGATGTTCGAGACCGAGTATCGCCGCAAGGAGATAGCCATCCGCAAGGTCATGGGCAGCAGCGTGTCGCAGGTGCTTGGACTTTTTGCCGGTAAATATGCCGTGCCCCTCGTGGCCGCGTTTGCCGTGGCCGTGCCCGTCGGGTACTATTTCAGCACGCAGTGGCTTCAGAACTTCGCCGAGCATGTGCCAGTCCACTGGTGGCTCTTCCCTCTGGCATTCCTGATGGTGGGTGCCATAGTGCTGCTGACGGTGACGGTGCAGAGCTGGCGCGTGGCCACGATGAACCCCTTCCTGAGCATAAAGACGGAGTGAGGACTTTCTCCTTTCACCGGGGTATCGGATATATCCGATGCCCCGTAGTTTGTTTGTGCATTTCTTAGATAATCGTTCAATGATGCCCCCGGACATTAGGATCATCCGAAATTTGGAGTGATGCCGGCAATTGGCGGACTGTATGTCATATTAAGTGTCATCATGCGGTATGATGATATGCATCCGCGCGAGGTGATGCACGCAGAATAGACTCACCCAATAAATCAGAGGGAGCTTCTTGATTGAGCAATAAAGTTTGCACGCATCCGAAAGTCCAGTAGAAACGCGGACGAGAGTCTACTAAAGTCTGGGGCGAGAGTCCAATAGAGTCAAGCCCCCGACTCCAGTAGAGTCAAAAATACGTGTCTCGCGACGGCCTGCCTTTGATCTCATTTTTTGCCTTTGGGGATTTTGCGTGTCACTCCAAATGTCGGATGAACCGAACATTATGGCACATACACGAAATACTGCTGATAATGACTATATGCTGTTTCGTAGTTCTTATCATGCTTCTTTTTGACAAACTTGCTAAGTTCATCAAGGTAGTACTCCTTGTATTGTAGTGGTATCTTTATTGTCTCCAGATCTGATGACTCGTCTAAAAAGTCAAATGGTCGCTCCATAATTACTTTGCCCTTAAAGGTGATAGACTGCAAAGACCTACAACCAGAAAAAACACCTGCACCCATTGATGCCTCAGTACTGGCTATTGTGGCGTTACGTAGCGAAACGCAGTCAGCAAGCACTTTGTCCCCTATCTTGATACAAGAAGCAGGTATAGTTACGTTCTCTAACTTATAACATTTATAAAACGCCATGTTGCCTATCTCTATCATTGTATTGGGAATTTTTATGCGCTTTAATTTCCAACAATAGCAGAATGCCTTGTCCTTAATGGCTGTTATGCCTTTGGGCAGTATGACAGAAGACATACGATAGCCTCCACGTGTTCTTGTTCCTCTTCCTGAAGGCTCTCTGTAAAAAGCTTCTACTCCTATACTGGTCACATGGTATAGAGTTCCGTCATAATTCACCGTATCAGGTATAATCACCGAACCATAAAAATCAGGACGGCTGTAACTCTCCATTTCCACAGTTCTGGTACCGGATATAACATTGTAACCATTGTCGTCAACATAAAAGGAAGGTAATGATGACAGCACGTAAAACATCCAGACTGCTGCAAGAAAAACAATGGCGTATGGGCGGAAGAGTATGGCACCTAAACGCTCATGCAGTCCACTTCCATATCGGTATATGCTCTGCTTCCAATTCTTCTCCATAAATGGTAGCGCGCAATATGCAATGCATCCTCCGATAAGGAATATCCATTTATATATATGGAGAAAATGCATCCAGTTACAAGCCTGACCGATGGCGCGGATCAGCATTAGACTGATATATATCATTACTGCCGCTATTCCTACTATCCGCCATTTCGTATCATTCCACTTATTATGTGGATTAAATACTGCACAGAAAATGAAGAATGCTCCCAACATGGGAATATGGCTCATGATGAAAAGCAAAACGCTCACTATATCCTTACTCATCTTTTCATGCTCTTAATGATGTGCCGTGTCACTATTTGATACTTGACAATTATAGCTTCATGATTCCATCGGAGGAGGGGCTTATTTTGCCGGTATGCACCAATAGAGGAATACGAAGGCGATGAGCAGGACAACGATGGCCATGGCCATGATGCCCCACATGAAGCGTTGGTTGGACTTGCGGATGTCGTGTCTCATAATGGCATATTATTATATAATGTATGTTATGGAAAAGCTGTAGCAGAGAGGTGAGGGGGCTTATTCCTTGTCTCCTTCCTTCAGTATTGCATTGTAGCCATCTGGATTGCGAAGCAGATCTACGGCGCGGCGATAGACCTTGTCTTGCGGCATGGTGTGGCGCAGGACACCCTTTTGCATATAGTAGCGACCTATGATTTCGCTCTCGAGGTAGGGTACTATGTGGTGGCGCAGGCGTTCCAGATCCTTGGCGGTGTCCGGGGCGAACTTGGCCTCCAAGGCCTTCATTTCTTGTTCGGCTTCTTCCAGATAGCCCTCCATACGGGCTATTTGGCGCAGGAACTTCATGGCCTCGTCCGAACGGCGGTTGTACTTGAAATCTGCCTCCCGGACATAGCGGCAGAAGTCGGCGTATGTGCTGTCGTCCACATGGAACTCGCCCGGGGCGGCAATTGTGGGATGACGGTTGACAAAGTCGGTGACCCAGTCGAAGAAGATGTAGCTGTTGGCAAGGTCATAGACCATGGTGGGAAGGGTGTCGGTGGTGACCACACTGTCAGGCTGTATGCCTCCACCGTCCATCACGCGGCGACCGCCTCGGGTGTAAAATGGCTTTTGCAGAGAGTCTGGAATGGCTTTGATATTGCCGTTGTGATCGTATTCGTGTGCCTGAATGCAACGGCCGGAAGGGATGTAGTAACGTCCGGTAGTTACCTTAAGCTCACCACGATAGGGTACATCCCGCAGGGCCTGTACCAGTCCTTTTCCGAATGTGCGTGTGCCCATTACCACGGCGCGGTCCATGTCCTGGAGGGCACCGCTGAGAATTTCGGAAGAAGAGGCCGACCCGCCATTGACCAGAACCACAAGGGGCAGCTCGGGTGCCACGGGATCGGAGGTGGTGAAGTACTCGTGGTTGGTGGCAGGTTGCTTTCCCTTGGTATAGACCACTTTGATGCCCTTGTCCAAAAACAGATTGACGATGTCCACGGCTTCGTTCACGGCTCCACCGCCATTGTCGCGGATGTCCAGGATGAGGCTACGGGCACCCTGTGAGGTCAACTGCAGCAGGGCATTGCGCATCTCGCGGGCACAGCCTGTGGTGAAACTGTTGAAGTTGATATAGCCTATGCCCTCGTCCATGATGCCGTAATAGGGAATGGACGGCACCTGTATGGTGCGGCGTGTGATGTGGGCGGTGTGGATGCCTTCGGTGCCCGGACGCCGGTAGCACAGTTCCATGGTGGTACCGGTTTCGCCTCGCAACATCTCCGAAACCTTGGACGTGGGCATGCCCTTTATGTCCTTGCCGTCTACGGAGATGATGATGTCGCCGGCCCTGAGTCCAGCCTCCAGGCTGGGCGAGTTGGCAAACGGTTCGCTGATGACCACGCGATCCAGTTTCTCGTGATAGCGGATGTAGCTACCTATGCCCGCGTATTTTCCCGTGGCCATTTGGCGCAAGTCATCGTCGTCGGCAGGGTAGTATCCGGTGAACGGATCCACGCGCATGAGCATGCCGTCTATGGCCCAACGAATGACGGTATCGGCAGCCAAGGTGTCCACATAGTAGAGGTCCAAGGCTCGGTATATCTCGTTGAATATCTCCAGGTTCCGCGTTATTTTGGAATTGTGGTTCTCTGTCGCCTGTCCGTATGCCTGTCCTCCTGTTCCGAAGAAGGTCAAGGCCAGGACGAGGATGAAGTATTTCAGTATGGCTTTCATTGCAGATGTATGTGTTATATCCATGCCTTTCTCAATGTGGGCATGGGACTATGGTAACGATTGCCTATGTGGTTCAGCGGCAATGTATTCCGGTCTTTATCCTGTTCCATGCGGCAGGACTCAGCTGGCTGCCCGTCACCTGTATGGCCTCGGAAGCCAGGATACTACCCGTCTGCAGGCACTTCTCCAGACGATGGCCGCGTGTCAATGCGTGTAGGAAGCCCGCGGCAAAGTAGTCGCCTGCAGCCGTGGTGTCCACGACATTGTGTACGGGGATGGCATTGCACTGGAAAATGCGTCCGCCGTCGTTCATGGCTATGGAACCGTGCTCGCCCAGTTTTACCACAGCCGTCTGGCACAGGTGAGCCAGATGGCGCAGTTGCTCCTTGGAATCGAAACTGCCAGTAAAGGCACGTGCCTCACCCTCGTTGGCAAAGACTATATCTATGTAATCGGATATGAGGTGATGGAAGTATATGCGGTTCTTGCTGACCACATTGAAACTGGACAGATCCAGGCTGATGATGAGGCCGGCCTGTTTAGCTTTCTTACAGATAGCCTCGATCAGTTCCTCGCTCTGTACCAGGTAGCCCTCGACGTGAAGCAGGTCATAACCATGGAACAGTTCTTCCGTGATATCGCCGGCAGTCAGATAATAAGCAGCTCCCAGCCATGTGCCGAATGTACGATTGCCACCGGGCGTGATAAACGTGTGAGCCATGCCGGTACCTTCATTGCCGTGTAGCAACTGAGTTTGCACGCCGGCCTGTTTCAACTGTGCCTCGAAAAAGCGTCCCATAGCATCATCTCCCACGCGGCCTATGAAGCCGGGTTCGCGTTCCAGTCGGCCCAGTGCCACCATGGTGTTGCTTATGCTGCCACCGCTGGCATAGGTCTTCTCGATATTGCGTGTCATATCCTCGATGACATGCTCCCAACGTTCATTGATGAGGGTCATCGCGTCTTTCTTCAGGTGTATCTCACTGAGCAGATGCTCGTCTTGCAGGTGGTAGAGAACGTCCACCAATGCGTTGCCAATCCCAAGTATTTTCATGTCTGTCTCTATTTTTTACTGCAAAGATATTGTTTATTTCCGAAAAAAGCCCTATCTTTGCACCGCAATTGAGAAAATAACTCATAAATGATGCTTCAGTAGCTCAGTTGGTTAGAGCACATGACTGTTAATCATGGGGTCGTTGGTTCAAGCCCATCCTGGAGCGCTAATGCCGGAAGGCATGAAGAGAGGTGAAGGAAACTCGGTTGCAACTGCTTCAGTAGCTCAGTTGGTTAGAGCACATGACTGTTAATCATGGGGTCGTTGGTTCAAGCCCATCCTGGAGCGCAAGTCAAACTCACATAATAGCCTGTCGGAAACGGCGGGCTATATTTGTAAGTAGAAATTATGTACGCGTACGCGCGATAATGTATAGCATGGTAAAGAACGTAGACGAGATAATAGCCAGTTTCCGCTCCATCCTGTTCCCCAAGTTCTATGGCGGTGACGTGACGGAGGAATTGCTGTATGCACAGATGTGCCGTATAATGGACAAGGATCAGGCACGGGACATGATAGATTTCATCCCGGAACTGAAGGGCATGCTGGACATGGATGTGGAGGCGGCCTACAACGGTGATCCTGCTGCCGAGTCGTATGACGAGGTAATCTGCTGTTATCCTATCATCAAGGCCATGATAAATTACCGCATAGCTCACAAGATGCTGCAACTGGGCGTCCATCTCGTTCCGCGTATCATCACGGAGAAGGCACATTCCGAGACCGGCATAGACATACACCCTGCCGCCACCATAGGACATCATTTCACCATAGATCATGGAACGGGCGTGGTGATAGGCGCCACCTGTATCATCGGCAACAATGTGAAGCTGTATCAGGGCGTGACCCTTGGTGCAAAGAGTTTTCCGCTGGACGACAACGGCCATCCCATTAAGGGCATACCGCGCCATCCCATCCTGGAGGACGATGTCATAATATACAGCAACTCCACCGTCCTGGGCCGTATCACCATAGGCCGCGGCACCATCATCGGTGGCAACCTGTGGGTGACAGAGGGTACGGCTCCGGGCGAGAAACTGTTGCAGGGACAGAAGATAAGACAGTAAACAGAATACTACATACACATAGAAGACGAAATTCATGGAATTCGAACTCATTGCCAAGACCTTTCAAGGTCTGGAGACAGTGCTGGCGACCGAACTGACAACTTTGGGAGCCAATAACATTCAGATAGGACGCCGTATGGTGTCCTTTACTGGTGACAAGGAGATGATGTATCGTGCCAACTTCCAGTTGCGCACGGCCATACGCATCCTCAAACCCATTTGCCATTTCAAGGCCAAGACTGCAGACGAAGTGTACGATGCAGTGAAGAAGATAGACTGGACGCAGTATCTGTCCAACGACACCACTTTCGCCGTGGACAGCGTGGTCTTCAGCAACGAGTTCCGCCATTCCAAATTCGTGGCATACAAGGTGAAGGATGCCATTGTGGATCAGTTTCGCGAGAAGACCGGCAACCGTCCCAACATCCGCATCATGAACCCCGACCTGCAGCTGCACATCCACGTGGCCGAATACGACTGCACGCTGGCCCTGGACAGCTCGGGCGAGAGCCTGCACCGTCGTGGCTACCGTCAGGAGGCGGTGGAGGCACCTCTGAACGAGGTCCTGGCCGCCGGCATCATACTGCAGACAGGCTGGCATGGAGAATGCGACCTGATAGACCCCATGTGTGGCAGCGGTACTTTTGCCGTGGAGGCAGCCCTGATAGCCCGCGGCATAGCACCCGGTGTATTCCGCAAGGAATATGCCTTTGAGAAGTGGCCGGACTTTGACAAGGAACTCTTTGAGCGTGTCTATGAGGACGACTCCATGGAACGTTCTTTTGAACATCATATCTACGGCTACGACAACAACCGCCAGGCCGTGGAAATAGCCACACGCAACGTGAAGGCGGCAGGCCTGAGCAAGGATGTGACCATAGAGTTACGCGATTTCAAGGACTTCAAACAACCTGCGGAAAAGAGCATCATCGTCACCAATCCCCCATACGGCGAGCGTATATCGGCTCCCGACCTGTTGGGCCTGTACAAGATGATAGGCGAGAGGTTCAAGCATCAGTTCGTTGGCGGCGAGGCCTGGGTTCTGAGCTACCGCGAGGAATGTTTCGAGGCTATTGGCCTGAAGCCTTCGTTGCGCACCCCTCTGTTCAATGGCTCCCTGGAGTGCGAGTTGCGCAAATATCAGATTTTCGGTGGCAAGTTTAATGACATGCGTGCCGGCGGCGGCGACATCAAGACGGCGCAGGAGCGCAGACTGATGGCCGACCAAAAGCGCTTCAAGCAGAAACGTGATTTCAAGACTCGCCTGGGAGAGGAGCCCGAGGAACACGAACTTCCCGGCGACCGCAACTTTGGAAAGGGCAAGTTCGCACGCGATGACAGAAGGTTTGTACGTCGTGATGGCGACCGGCGCGATGATAGGTTCGGAGACCGCAAGGACAGAAAGTCTGGCCGTGACGACCATCGTTTCTCCCGCCCGGAGGGTGACCGCCGTGGTGGCAGGTTCGAGCGTCAGGACAGGCCGTTCTCCCGCCGTGAAGGTGGTGAGCGTCCCTTTAACCGCCGTGACGGCGAACGCCAGCAGGGTAGGGGATATGCGGCAGATAGAAGAAACAATAAACCGTACAATAAATTTCACAAAGATGATGAAGACTAATCCAGCCATACACCGTTCGGTGAAGGCTTTGTTGTCGTTGATGTTTTGTTTTATGTATGTAGCATCGGTATCAGCACAGCCCAAGCAGTTCACTTTGGACGATCTGCTTGGCGGTGGCGAGAGTTATTGGAAGCTGCGCCCCGAGAACGTGTACACCTCGTGGTGGGGCAGCATTGCCTTGAAGACCACTCCCGAGGGAGTCTACAACTTGGCCACAGGCAGGGAGATACTCACCGTGGACCAAGTGAACAAGTGTTTCTCGGAGAAGGTCGTGTTCAGCGGCCATAGCTTCACCTTTCCCTTGGACAATGAACCTGTTGTGATGTTCACCAAGGGGTTGCGCCGCATCATGTTTGATTTCCAAAGCAGTCGCGTGCTGTTCGACAGGACGTTGCCCGAGGGAGCTGTCTCTCGCGATTTCCATGTCAAAAGTGGTAATACGGCATACACCATGGGGGGCAACCTGTATGTGGCAATGGCCGATGGTAAGGATATGGCTGTCAGTTGCGACGGCAGTACGGACGGCAGCGATGACATCGTCTATGGCCAAAGCGTTCATCGTGACGAGTTTGGCATCAGCAAGGGCACATTCTGGTCTCCCGACGGCAAGTCGCTGGCATATTACCGTATGGACCAGAGCATGGTTCCCAGCTATCCCCAGGTGGACATCAAGTCCCGGACAATTGCCGAGTGCGAATCCCGCATAGCAGAGACATATTCGTGCCACTATCCCATGGCCGGCGAGCGGAGCCACGTGGTGAAGGTGGGTGTATTCAATACCGAAACGCAGGAAAATGTGTGGCTGGACCTGACAGGCGAGAAGGACGACTACCACACCAACATATCCTGGGCACATGATGGCAAAAGCATCTATGTCTTTGAACTGAACCGCGACCAGAACCACATGCGCCTGGTGCAGTATGACGCTCAAACAGGCAAGGCCATGCGCACAGTGCTGGAGGAAAAGCACGACAAGTACGTGGAACCGATGCATCCTCTGGTCAATTTGCCGTGGGACGAGGACAAGGCCGTGATGCAGAGCCAGCGTGACGGGTATAACCACCTATATATCATCGACCTTGAGTCCGGCAAATTGCAACAGGTGACCAAGGGCAACTGGGTGGTGCAGGAGTTTGTCGGTTTCAATACCATTGCACGCCGTCTTGTATATCTCAGCAATGAAGCCGACCCGCGAACCTCATGCCTTTACAGCGTGAAGGCATCCGGCGGCAAGCGCACCCCCATAGGCCCTGCCACGGGTGTGTGCTATCAGGCAAAGCTGAACCATAACGGAAGCTTTGTGCTTTCTGCCTACACTGCTCCCGATGTCCCCCGGAGTATCAATCTGCTCTCCACCACTACAGGCAAAGGCACCAATGTCCTCACTGCCGCCGATCCATGGAAGGAACAGGGATATGCCATCCCCACGTTCAAGTGTGGCAGCATCAAGGCGGCCGACGGTGTCACCGACCTGTACTACCGCATGGTATTGCCTGCAGACTTCGACGAGAGCAAGAAGTATCCCGTTGTAGTTTATGTCTACGGTGGCCCTCACGCCCACCTGGTGGATGCCAGCTGGCACTGGTCATCCAGAGGATGGGAGACCTACATGGCGCAGAAGGGCTACATAGTGTTTGTCCTGGACAACCGTGGCAGCGAATGGCGCGGACTGAAGTTCGAGCAGGCCACTTTCCGTCAGTTGGGCGTGGTGGAGCGCGAAGACCAGTACAAGGGTGTGGAATATCTCACTTCACTGCCCTACGTGGACAAGGACCGCATCGGCGTGCACGGATGGAGCTTCGGCGGTTTCATGACCACCAACCTCATGCTCACCTATCCCGATGTCTTCAAGGTAGGCGTGGCCGGTGGCCCGGTTATAGACTGGAAGTACTATGAGGTGATGTATGGCGAACGTTACATGGATACCCCTCAGCAGAATCCCGAGGGTTACGAAAAGTGCAACCTGCGCAATCGTGCCGGCAACCTCAAGGGGCGCTTGCAACTGATTATCGGTTACAACGATCCCACCTGCGTTCCCCAGCATTCTCTCAGTTTCATCCGCTCCTGTATAGACGCCGGTACCCAGTGCGACTTCTTCGTCTACCCCGGCGGCGAGCACAATATGTACGGCAAGGATGCAGTGCACTTGCACGAGAGGATAACAAGGTATTTCGAGGACTATCTTAAATAACACAACATATCATGGAACGAATACTTCTGCTTGGCTCCGGTGGCCGTGAGCATGCTTTGGCTTGGAAAATAGCCCAAAGTCCCCTCTTGGAGAAACTGTACATAGCACCCGGCAATGCCGGCACGGCTCTTGTGGGCGAGAACGTGGCAATGAAGGCCGATGACTTCGCCTCCATCAGGAATTTTGTGCTGGCCAACGGCATCACCATGGTGGTGGTTGGCCCCGAGGACCCGCTGGTCAAGGGCATCTACAATTATTTCAAAGCCGACAAGGACCTTGCCTCCATCCCCGTCATAGGTCCCTCACGCGAGGGTGCCGTGCTTGAGGGCAGCAAGGACTTTGCAAAGGGTTTCATGCAACGCCATGGCATACCCACGGCAGCATACCGCACCTTCACTGGCGAGACGTTGGAAGAGGGCAGGGCTTTCCTGCGCACCCTGCAGGCGCCCTACGTGCTGAAGGCCGACGGTCTATGCGCAGGTAAGGGCGTACTTATCCTGGACACACTGGAGGAGGCCGAGAAGGAACTGGAGGAGATGCTGGGCGGCATGTTTGGCGGAGCTTCCAGTCGTGTGGTCATCGAGGAGTTCATGAGCGGCATAGAGTGCTCTGTCTTCGTCCTCACCGACGGCAAGGACTATGTCATCCTGCCCGAGGCCAAGGACTACAAGCGCATAGGTGAAGGCGACACCGGGCTGAACACCGGCGGCATGGGCAGCGTCTCTCCCGTTCCCTTTGCCGATAAGATATGGATGGGTAAGGTCGAGGACCGCATCATCCGTCCTACGGTACAGGGCTTGGCCGAAGAAGGCATAGACTACAAGGGCTTCATCTTTTTTGGCCTGATAAATGTGGACGGCGACCCCAAGGTCATCGAGTACAACGTCCGTATGGGCGACCCCGAGACAGAGACCGTCATGCTCCGCATCAAGAGCGACCTCGTGGATCTGTTCCAAGGCGTGGCCACCGGCACTCTTGGCAGCAAGACTCTGGAGACAGACCCTCGCAGCGCAGTATGTGTGATGTTGGTCAGCGGCGGTTATCCGGGGTCCTATCAGAAGGGTTTCCCCATCACTGGTGTCGACGATGTGGAGGGAAGCATTGTCTTCCACGCGGGCACGTCCATGGCGGCTGGGCAATTGCTTACCGCCGGCGGACGCGTGATAGCTGTAAGCTCCTATGGCAACAGCAAGGCCGAAGCCTTGGAAAAGAGCATGCAGGAGGCACATAAGATAGCATTCACAGGCAAGAATTATCGCAGGGACATCGGTCAGGACCTGTAAAGGATAGAAGATGCGCAGCCGACGTTTTCAAAATACAGTCAGCAAGAGTCCCCTCACCCTGCCATTGTGCATGGTGCTGGGGTCTATTGTGTGGTTTTGGAACATGCACGTCAATGGCTTGCTGCATTCAGACGGGTCCCTTGCCGCACTCGCCTCTGCTGTCGTCACTACCTACATTGTGATGGAGACGGCCAACCGCTTTGCCCTATTGCGCATACGCTCCAATATGGTGGCGGCCGTTTGGGTGATAGGAGTGGCGCTGATGCCGTTCCTGCATCATTGGTCGGCCGGATGGGTGGCCGTTCCTGCGTTGGCCGGATGTCACTATGTGATGTTCCACACATACCAGGACTGCAATGATTCTGTGGTATCCATATTCCACACCTTCATTTTCCTTGGCGTGGCCTTGCTGGCCGTCCCGCAGCTGGTGATATTCGTGCCGCTGTTCTATTGGCATCTGTTTGTCTTCATGCGTTGCATGTCGTGGCGCGGTTTGTGGGCAGGCCTTGTGGGACTGATACTGCCACTGTGCTTTGTCATTGGATGGAGCATAGTAGTGGACGACTACACGTTTCTTGCCGGCAGATGGGACAGCCTGCTGTCCACGCACTTGCCTGCAGCGGAGGACTACGTCTGGATGTCGGACTATACATCTCCACGCACTCTGTTCCTGGCTTTCATTACGTTGCTTTCGCTTGTGGGCATAGTGCACTACCTGCGCAATTACTATAACGACAAGATACGCACGCGCATGTACCTATATATATATGTACTGCAAACCGTGGCATGCTGGCTGATGATAATGTTCATGCCGGCTGTTTTTGATCTCATGGCTCCCGCACTGATGCTGTATGCCTCCACCATGGTGGCACACTTCTTTGCTCTCACAGGCACATGGGTCAGCAATGGCTTCTTCTGCCTCACGCTGCTTGCCGCAGTGGCACTCACACTCTTAAATTTGGGGATATGGGCATATTGATGCAGGCTTTGCAGGACTATGGCTATTGGGGCATGACCGTTGCCGCCTTTTTGGCCGGCAGCGTGTTTCCGTTCAGCAGCGAGACCGTCATGGTCAGCCTGCAACTGGCAGGCCTGGAACCATGGCCTCTGTTCCTGAGTGCCACAGTGGGCAATGTGGCCGGTTCCATGTTCAACTATTGGATAGGCACATTCGGACGGATGGAGTGGATAGAGAAATATCTCCGCATCTCTCGCGCGAAGATAGAAAAGACACAGCAATGGATGAACGGCCGTGGTGCGTGGATAGGAGCATTGTGCTTCCTGCCCATTTTGGGCAGCGTGCTGAGTGTGACACTTGGCTACATGAGAGCCAATCCATACGTCACCTTTGCATCCGTTTCCGTTGGCAAGGCCTTACGCTACGCCATACTGATAATATCGATATACTACTTAAACAACTAATAAACCAACAATGAAACAGTTCAAGCTGATAGACACCCTTATGGGGTGGATCGCTTTCGCCATCGCGGCCGTTGTGTATTGCAGCACGATAGAGCCCACGGCAAGCTTTTGGGACTGTCCGGAGTTCATCACCACAGCATTCAAGCTGGAAGTAGGGCATCCGCCAGGCGCACCCTTCTTCATGCTCACGGGCAACATCTTCTCACAGTTCACCTCGGATCCCACCAAGGTGGCCATGATGGTGAACACGATGAGCGCCCTGTTCTCGGCCGCCTGCATCATGTTCCTGTTCTGGAGCATCAGCCATCTGGCGCGCAAGCTGGTGGGCGACCACGGTGTGGTCAACACCTGGGCACAAGCCATAACCATAGAGGCGGCAGCCATGACGGGTGCGCTGGCCTACACCTTTTCCGACACCTTCTGGTTCTCTGCCGTGGAGGGCGAGGTGTATGCTTATTCCAGCCTGTTCACGGCCGTGGTCTTCTGGTTGATACTGAAGTGGGAGGACAATGCCGACCGTCCGCATGCCGACCGCTGGCTCATACTCATAGCCTACCTCACGGGTCTGAGCATAGGTGTGCACTTGCTCAACCTCCTGTGCCTGCCCGCCCTGGTGCTGGTGTGGTATTTCAAGAGGCACAGCAACCCCAATGTCAAAGGAAGCCTGTTGGCACTGATGGGCAGCTTCGTGCTGGTGGCCATAGTGCTTTATGGCATAGTGCCGGGCATAGTCAGGGTAGGAGGATGGTTTGAGCTGCTGTTTGTCAACACGCTCGGCTTCTCCTTCAATACCGGCCTGATAGTGTACCTCTTCATCCTCATCACCATGGTGCTGTGGGCCATACGCGAGTCCACCACACAGGCCAGCCGCCTGCGCATGAGCCTCTCATTCGTGGCATCCGTCGGCATGCTCGGCATTCCGTTCTATGGCTACGGGGTGATGAGCGTGGTCTTGGGTATAGTGCTGATGGCCGCCCTGTATTGTGTCCTGTACTATCTCAAGAATAAGGACGGGGTGCACCTCATCTCGGCACGCCTGATGAACACCACACTGCTGTGCCTGCTCATGATCATGATAGGCTACTCGTCCTACGCCGTCATAGTCATCCGCTCCACGGCCAACACGCCCATGGACCAGAACTCACCCGAGGACGTCTTCACGCTGGGCACCTACCTGGCACGCGACCAGTATGGCGACAATCCCCTCCTCTACGGCCAGCCCTACAGCGCTCCCGTGAAGATGAAGGTGGAGGGGCAGTACTATGTCCCCGTCAGCGAGGAGGGCGCACCGCAGTACCAGCGTGTGGAGAAGGCATCCCCCGACGAGCCCGACCGCTACGAGGTCATCGGCCACAAGAACAAGTACATCTATGCCTACAACATGCTCTTCCCGCGCATGTACTCCGAGCGCCATCGCCAGAACTACGAGGACTGGATGGGCGGCATCAAGGGCAAGAACGTCACCATAGACCACCTGGGCGAACGCAAGACCATCAAGGTGCCCACCATGCTGGAGAACCTCGGCTTCTTCTGGTCCTACCAGGTCAACTTCATGTACTGGCGCTACTTTATGTGGAACTTCGCCGGACGACAGAACGACATCCAGGGCCACGGCGAGCTGGAGCACGGCAACTGGCTCTCGGGCATACCCTTCCTGGACAACATGCGCCTGGGCGACCAGAGCAAGCTCCCCACCGAGCTGCGCGAGAACAAGGGGCACAACGTCTTCTACTGCCTGCCCCTGCTCCTGGGCATCCTGGGCCTCGTATGGCAGGTGAACAAGCGCGTCAACACACGCGAGGGCGTGGAGGCGGAGGAAGGCGTAAAGCAGTTCTGGGTAGTGTTCTTCCTCTTCTTCATGACGGGCCTGGCCATAGTCCTCTATCTCAACCAGACCCCCGTGCAGCCACGTGAGCGCGACTATGCCTATGCCGGCTCGTTCTACGCCTTTGCCATCTGGATAGGCCTGGGCGTGGCAGCCCTCAGCGACATCCTGCAGCAATACGTCCTCCGCGGCAAGGCCATGCCTGCTGCCCTGGCCAGCTGCCTGTGCCTGCTGGTGCCCGTGCAGATGGCTTCGCAGACGTGGGACGACCACGACCGCAGCGGACGCTACACCTGCCGCGACTTCGGGCAGAACTACCTCATGAGTCTGGACGAGGGCAAGAGCCCCATCATCTTCACCAACGGCGACAACGACACCTTCCCCCTGTGGTACTGCCAGGAGACCGAGGGCTTCCGCACCGACGCGCGTGTCTGCAACCTCTCCTACCTGCAGACCGACTGGTACATAGACCAGATGAAGCGCCCGGCCTACGACTCTCCGGCCGTCCCCATCACATGGAAGCGCCTGCAATACGTCACCGGCACACGCGAAGGCATACCCGTGCGCCCCGGAGAACTGGAGCGCGCCATGGAAATACTGAAGGACGAGCCACAGACCATGAAGGAACTGTTGGGCGACAACCCCTATGAGCTTAGCAACATCATAGACAAGTGGATACTGAACGATGCACAAGAGATGCAGATGTTTCCCACCGACTCTGTGGTCATCACCATAGACAAGGAGGCAGTGCGCCGCAGCGGCATGATGATGGCAGCCGACTCCATACCCGACGTCATGCACATCAGCCTCAAGGGCAAGCGTGCCGTCTACAAGAGCGAGATGATGATATACGAGATGCTGTGCCGATGCAACTGGGAACGCCCCATCTACGTGGCCTGCACCGTGGGAAGCGACAACTATGGCTCTCTGGGCAACAACTTTGTCCGCGAGGGCCTGGCCGACCGTATCACTCCCTTTGATACCGGCAAGAGTGGCAAGACCATGGACACCGAGCGCATGTACGACAATGTCATGAACAAGTTCCGCTTCGGTGGTCTGGACAATCCCGACATTTATCTCGACGAGACCGTCAGCCGCATGTGTTACACCCACCGTCGCCTTATGGCCTCCCTGGCCTTGCAGCTGGTGCGCGAGGGTAAGAACGATAAGGCTCTCAACGTAGTCAGATATGCTGAAAAAGTAATTCCTGCAACCACCGTGCCCCACAACTATATGGGCGGCAGCATGGATCTGGCGCGCGTATGGTTGGCCCTGGGACACAAAGAGGAGGCCGAGGCCATACTCTCTTACGTTGGTTCCGTTGCCTGTGAGTATCTGCAGTGGTATGCCGGACTCAAACCGTCTGTGCAGAAGTCCTGCTCTCGCGACATCCTGTACAACATGTATCAGCTGAACAGCGCCGTGGAGATCATGGAGGCGACAGGCTCTGCCAAGTACAATGAGCTGGACTCCCTGCTGGCTACCTATCAGACGATGTTCTCCAACTACCTGTACTGATGTTCATAGAGCAGCCCGCACGGTTTCTCCGTTGGCTATATCCTCACGCCTTGTGGAGGATGGACCCTCGTCAAAGGTCGGTATATCTGACCTTTGACGATGGTCCTATCCCCGAGGCCACTCCCTATATTCTTGATGTCCTGGATAGCCTGGACATCAAGGCCACGTTTTTTATGGTGGGTGACAATGCCCGCCGTTATCCGCATCTCCTGGAAGAGGTACGCCGGCGCGGTCACCGCATAGGCAACCATACGTATAATCACATCGGAGGCTTCAGGTGGTTCTCGTGGAAGTATCTTGGCAACGTACAGAGAGCCGAAGAGATACTGCACACCGGCAAACTGTTTCGTCCGCCCCATGGATGGATGAAGCTGATGCAGTACCGCGTCATGCGCAGCACGGGGTGGCGCGTGGTCATGTGGGACCTCGTCACACGCGACTACAGCAACAGGCTCACCCCGGAGGAAGTCCTTGCCAATGTCAAGCGATATGCCCGCAACGGCAGCATCATCACTTTCCACGACAGTCTGAAAAGCATAGACAAACTGCGCATCATCCTGCCCGAAGCTCTCCGGTGGCTCAAGGCGCAGGGCTACGAGTTCCGGGTCTTTGACTGACAGTATTCCCGTCCCGTTTGTTCCTCACGCGCGCGTATATTATAAATAAGGTATAGACTCGGTACCAATAAGCCTCAAACGCTCATCAAACCTTTCCCCCATGCTTCAACCCTATTTTTCCCCTTCCGTCATTGAGGCCGGTTGCGATGAGGCCGGACGCGGTTGCCTGGCCGGACCCGTTTTTGCCGCCGCCGTCATTTTGCCACAGGACATCTGTACACGCGATTGTGCCTTTGCTCAAGCCTTGAATGACTCCAAGCAACTTACGGAAAAGCGCCGTGCCGCCCTGCGCCCTATCATTGAGCAGGAAGCTCTGGCCTGGGCAGTGGCTTCGCTGGACAACCATGAGATAGACTGTCTCAACATCCTCCGTGCCAGCATCACCGCCATGCACCGTGCTCTGGACCAACTAACCCTGCGGCCCGAGCACATCATAGTGGACGGCAACCGTTTCTATCCCTACGGCGCCACCCCCTATACCACCATCGTCAAGGGCGATGCCAAGTACATGAGTATAGCCGCCGCCTCCATCCTGGCCAAAACCCACCGCGACGAGTACATGCTCTCCCTCCACCGCGAGTACCCCCAATACGCCTGGGACCGCAACAAGGGCTATCCATCTCCTGCACATCGCGCCGCCATCCGTCAGTACGGCACCACCCCCTACCACCGCATGTCCTTCAACCTCCTGGGCACCGGACAGATGGAATTCGACTTCGGGGAATGAGGGACGAGGCGGACTGGTCCGACTGGTATGACTCGTCCAAAGGCAGCCGAAAACAGCCCAAATTGCAACAGACTCCAAAATTTATCTGCCGAACAATTGCCTTAATGGATTATTTCGGCTATTTTTGTAACCGGCAGCCAATCACTTCAGGACATGACAGGAGCGTTTTTGCAAAACAAGGGTGGATATAGAAGCCTTGCGGTATACCGGATTACCGAGATAGTTTACGACCTCACATATTATTTCACTCATCGGTTTCTCGATAGCCACGACAGGACTGTGGATCAGATGCTTCAAGCGGCACGCTCTGGCAAACAGAATATCGCGGAAGGAAGCGAAGCCTCCACCACTTCTGCAGAGACGGAAATCAAGTTGACCAATGTTGCCAAGGCAAGTCTTGAGGAATTGCTTCTTGACTATGAGGACTATCTCCGCACACGCCGACTAAAGATATGGGACAGTAATCATCCGCGATATGCCAAGCTCAGAGAGTATTGTAAAAGTGAGAGCTTCAGGCAGCAATATGGCTCGGTATTTTCAAGGCTGGATGAAGAAGAGCTCTGCAACATGGCCATCACCCTTATAAATCAGGCAACATATATGCTCCGCCGTCTCATAGAGCGACAGCAAGAGATGTTCTTGAAGAATGGAGGAGTCCGGGAACAGATGACCAGAGCCCGCCTTGATTACAGGAACAAGAAAGGCTGACCGGTCGGACCAGTCAGACATGTCCGACCCGTCTGACCCGTCCGATTGGTTATTAGAAGAGCCCAGTTTTGCTTCCCTTCCGGACAACAATAATCGCCGTACCGTGCACTTGAGGTGCTGCGATACGGCGATGCCACAGATATACTTAACTAAATTACTGTGCTGTGTCTATACTCTCCTGTAGAGAGGTTACCATGTCTGATCCCACAGGTTGGGGTTGGAGGGACGGTTGCTGCTGTTGTCATCACGGCCGAGCTGTACTCCATCACCTGAGGTATCCACTTCTTGGTCGTTTATAGACATTGTCAGGAGCATGGACGACGTAGTGTTTATGTCGAAGACCTCCAGTGTGGGGGCGATATACTGCTTTTTCATTGTCATTATGATGTTATGTTGTTGAGTGTATGTTACTTGATCACCTTCTTGCCGTTGATGATGTAGATGCCCTTCTGTGCAGCGTTCACGCGGCGTCCGCTCAGGTCATAGATGGCAGCGTTGCCGTTGGCCTCAGCCTCAGTACCATTGATGTTCTCGATGCCGGTCTCTGTGCCGCCGAAGTCGAAGACGAAGCGGGCTGCAGCCATGTCGGTTGTGGTGGACATAACAGACAAATATGCCTTGAAACCGTTGTTCAAGAAGGCGTCATTGTTTAATTTTGCGCGGTAGAATGCGACTGAACTGTCTGCGGGCTTAGAGAGGACATAACATGTCTGATCGACTTCCGGTGTGACGTTGGCGTCAGCCAGTGTTCCCTGGAGGTCGGATTCTACATCGGTCAGTGTAGTAGCCTGGATGGGCAGATACACGCAACCGTTAGCCAGTTCTGCGCCTTCCTTGTACTTCAGCAATACGCCGGTGTTGGCGGGCACTGCGCTCTGAGATGTCATTTCTGCAACAGCCTTATCGTAGTTTGCCTTTGCCGTATATGCCTCTACGCGGTCTTCCAAGCCAAGTTCTACGGGAGAGTAGATGGTAGCATAGCCAACCTCGGCTGTCATGGGTATGGGCAGCCACTGTACGGGCTCTACGTTGAAGCGGTAGTGCATGTCAGTCGTACTGATGGTAACATTACCACCGGCATTGGCATTGGTTTCACCGCCTTCTGTCTCTACGCTTGCTGAGTAGAGATTGCGAGCGCAATCGGTTGTATTACCGGCTCCACCGGGGAACTTGATAAAGCACTTTCCTTCCATACTGGGGTAGCTCTCGAACTTAATTGCAGATGCAACGCCAACGGCTCCGCCGTAATGCAGGAAGTCGTTACCGGTTCCTCCGTTGTTGCCTCCATTTGTGAAGTACAGTCCGTTATCGTATGATACAATGTTGTTGCCGTCATAGTAGAACACGCTGCTGATCTTCTTTGCATCGCCATTTCTGAACTTTGCTTGTCCGCTGGTGCCTGATACCAAGCATGCGTTGCCCTCATAATTCTTGATGCGATAGAAGCCGGGAGTGGGAAGAATCGTCTCCAGTCCGTTGATAGTGGTATTCAGGTTCTTCCAACTGGTGAAGATCTCGGGCACGGTGTTTAGTGAATTATGTGTGTGTGCTTCATTTATGGCAGTGGCGAGAGCCTCGGTGTACTTTTTGTATCCATAGACGTCGCGTGATGTGGCCTCTTTAGCTGCGGTGACCAGGTTGTTGAGCTCCTGAAGTGCGGCATCGGAGTCATATATATACATCTGTGTGCCTGTATCGGTGGTGACATTGCCGGCCCACATGCCCATGTTGTTGTTTACACCTCCGTTGTTGCTGAGGTAGTTTACTTCATCCGAGGTTTGCATGCGGTAATGGCATAGGCCGTCTACATAGATCAGTTTCCAGGTGTTGGTCCATCCGTCGGTACCCACGGCCTGTGCTTGGATCTTGTCAGCTCCGTTGCTTGTGTTCTGATAGCTCATTGCCTGTCCGTTGCCGTTCTTGGGGAACAGTCGTATCAAGGCCTTTTCGCCTGCATCATCCATGCAGGCCTTGAAATACCAAAGCTGTGTGTCGGCGCCTGTATATGGGTTAAGGTGGATCTTGCCTGCATCGGTATAGGTGAACCAATAGTTTGTGCCACGGCCGCTATGAATGGCAAAGTACTTCTTGTTGTTGTCGTCAGAGGTAATGGTAACGGGGGCATTGTCATAGAAAGCCAAGGCAAACTCGCTTTCTTCCGCTTCCACGAATTTCCATGCGGAAGCAGTATTTGCAGTACCGGCCCATGTTACAATGGAGCCATTTGCGCCGGCACCACCACCGTGTCCGGCGGCATGACAGGTTGTGCCGTTCATTACAATGTTGAATTGTCCGCTGCCCAGATATTTGATGTCACCCCAAACTTCGGTATCGCTCAAAGAGGTTCCATTCTGCCACTTGTTGGCAGCAACGTTCTTCAGGGAGATTTTGCCTTCGCTGTTCGTATTGACTTCCCACTGGTCGCTTTCTTGGGTATATTTTACGGTCTGCCATGTGGGTGCCGTTGCATCGGTAACAACGGTCATGCCTTTCATCACTCCCTGTGTGTGTACAAACAGAGGAGCTTCAACGATGTACTTCTTGCCGGCGACAGGCATGTGGACATCCTCAACCTTTTCTATGACAAAGATGGAGCCTGCGTCATTGGCAGACCAATTGGTGTAACCGGGGCCAAAATTCTGCTCGTTGAGGTATTCCGAATCACCGGTGCCGTATTGGATGTACAGACCTGCATTGCTGCTATGCGGTGTAACACCGATGGTGCAATCGGCACCTGCCTCTGTCCATGAACCGGGGGATGCCAATTTGAGGTTGGTTGCCTTGTTGCATATTTTTACCTTGCCGTTGCCTGCATCGGTAAAGTAGAACTGGTACTTGTCGTCCAGCACGACGGGGTTGTTGTCCTTGATGGTGCTGCCGTCGAAATAAATAAACCTACCGGATACGGAACGGGTGTTCTGCATCGTGTAGTAGATGGGGTTCTCTGCGGTGCTCACCTCCGGGAGGGTTGTCGCACTCTGTGCCCAGGTTCCCATTCCGCACAGGAGCATGGCCAATGAAAGTAAACTCTTTTTCATAAAGTATAGTAGTTTGATAGAAGTTATATGTTCGTATCAGCGAGTATGAGGCACCAATGGATGTGTCGGTGTGACATGGTAGAGATGGGCGAATATGATGGCGCAGTGGCACATGGGCCATGCATCCGGTGCTCGTTCCATGGGGGATTACCGGGCAAAGGTAGTGCTTTTTTGCTTAATGCCCAAGAAGTTCGCCACTTTTGTACCGTTAAAATGTTATTTTGTTAGGAAGAGGCGCCTGGCATGCCGTGTGCGGTAGTAGGCGCACTGCCTCAGTGCGCACGTTGAGGTGTGTCCTATACCTGTGGGTGCCGTCAGCGTGGTACGCTCCCAAATCACTTTTGATACGGTCTCCTGTGCTCTGCGGAGGAGGGGGACCGGATTCATGGAGGCGGGCTTGTGAAAACGGGTTTATGCGGCCGAAAGAACCGGTTGATGCGGAGCGATAAACCGGTTCTTTCGGCCGCGTTTTCGGGTTCTTTTGCAATGGCCGTTGCGGGGCGGAGGGGCTATGCCTCTATCACGGTGCCCTGGGAGGCTTGGATGTCGGAGAAGTGTGTGATGACGACGCGCCTGACGCCGGCGGCGATGCTGTCGAAGGCTCCGTCCAGTTTGGGTATCATGCCGCCGGAGACTGTGCCGTCGGCCTTCAGGCGTGCATAGGAGGCGGTGTTGATGGTGGGGATTACGCTGTCATCGTCGTCGGCATCGGCCAGGACGCCGGGTTTCTCGAAGCAGAAGGTGAGGGTGACGTCGTCGAACTCCGTTGCCAGTGCCTTGGCCACGGTGGAGGCCATGGTGTCGGCATTGGTGTTGAGGATGTTGCCGTGACCGTCGTGGGTGAGGGGAGCCACTACGGGTACTATGGGCTGCATGCCGTTGGCCGGGCGTATGAGCGAGGCCAAACGGTGGCCGTCGGCGCGGTCCACGTCACCTACGTAGCCGAAGTCCACGAGCTGCTGTGTGCCGTCTTCCAGGGTGACCATCTTGGGTTCGCGCCGATGGCTGCGGATGATGTCCATGTCGGCACCGGTCAGTCCTGTGGCATTGACTCCGCAGGCTTGCAGGGCTGCCACGATGCGCTTGTTCACCAGGCCTCCGTAGACCATGGTGACAACCTGAAGCATGTCCTCGCCGGTGATGCGGCGGCCGCCCACCATGTGGCTCTCTATGCCCAGGCGGGATGCCATGCGGGTGGCGGAGCGGCCTCCGCCGTGGACCAGCACTTTGTAGCCGGGGATGGTGGCGAACTGGTGGATGAGTTCCTGCAGGGATGCTTCGTCCTCGACTACGGCACCGCCTACCTTGATGACGTTGATCTTGTCCATGTTAGTTGCTTTTTGGGGGAGGGGGGGACTTGAGGGTGTGTCAAAATGCGATTTAGGGCCGCAATGTTCCCCGTCGCCCGCCTTATAAGTCGTGGGTATAGGCTGCGGGCTGAAAGCCCAACAGCGGTCAGCCCAGGGCGTTGCCCTGGGCTGTGGGCTCCTTGGGCCTTCAGCCCGCTGCATAGTGGAGAGCAGTATGTTTGCGTATATCTCCATTTTTGACACGCCCTCCGGTCCGACCGGTCTATTCCAGGTAGGTATAGCCATAGAGGCCGGAACGGTAGTTGCTGATGAACTCCTTGCCTTCGGTTTCGGTGATCTTGCCGTCCTTGACGGCTTTGCTTACCCATATCTCGAGGCCGCGTACCAGCTTCTTGGGTTCGTACTGGACGTATTCCAGGACGTCGGCCACGGTCTCGCCGTCGATGACCTGTTCTATCTCGTAGTCGCCGTTGTCGTCGATGGAGATGTGCACGGCATTGGTGTCGCCGAAGAGGTTGTGCATGTTGCCCATGATCTCCTGGTAGGCGCCCACGAGAAAGACGCCGATGTAGTAGTGTTCTCCCGGCTTGACAGGATGCAGAGGCAGGTAGCTGGTTTGCTGCATGCCGTTGACAAAGGTGGATATTTTTCCATCTGAATCACAGGTGATGTCCTGCAGGGTGGCCGAACGTGTGGGTTTCTCGTCCAGACGTTCGATGGGCATGATGGGGAAGAGCTGGTCTATGCCCCAGGAGTCGGGCAGGCTCTGGAAGAGGGAGAAGTTGCAGAAGTACTTGTCGGCCATCTGCTTGTCCAGTGTGCGCAGTTCGTCGGGGACGTGCTTCTGATGGTGTGCCAGTTCTGCCACCTCGTGGCTGATGGCCCAGTAGAGGCTTTCTATCTGGGCGCGTGTCTTGAGGTCGATGATGCCGTGGCGGAAGAGGTCAAGAGCTTCTTCGCGGATGTCCTCGGCATCGTGCCAGTCTTCCAGCATTGAACGGCTGGAGAGTTTGTCCCAGACTTCGGTAAGCTCGTGTACCAGCTTGTGGTCATCAGCCGTTGGCTGGAAGTCCTCGGGCATCTGTGGGGCGGAGACGCTCTCCATGACGTCCATGATGAGGACTGAATGGTGTGCGGTGAGGCTGCGGCCGCCCTCGGTGATGATGTTGGGGTGGGGGATATGATTGTTGTCGGCTGCCTCCACAAAGGTGTAGACGCAGTCATTGACGTACTCCTGTATGCTGTAGTTGACGGAGCTCTCGGAATTGCTGCTGCGTGTGCCGTCGTAGTCCACGCCCAGTCCGCCTCCGCAGTCCACGAACTTGATGTCGTAGCCCATGGCATGGAGCTGCACGTAGAACTGGGCAGCCTCCTTCAGGGCTGTGGAGATGCGGCGTATCTTGGTTATCTGGCTGCCGATGTGGAAGTGTATGAACGAGAGGCAGTCCTTCAGGTCCATTTCCTCCAGGGTCTGCAGGGCGGTGAGCAGCTCGGAGCTGTTGAGACCGAACTTGCTGGCGTCGCCTCCGCTCTCCTGCCACTTGCCGCTGCCGCTGGAGGCCAGCTTGATGCGTATGCCCAGGTTGGGGCGCACGCCCAGGCGGGTGGCGGTGTCGGCTATGATCTTCAGTTCGGGCAGTTTCTCTATGACCAGGAACACGCGTTTGCCCATCTTCTGTGCCAGCAGTGCCAGTTCGATGAAGTTCTGGTCCTTGTGGCCGTTGCAGATGATGAGTGAGTCGGAGTCCATGTGGGTGGCCAGTACGGCGTGGAGCTCGGGTTTGCTGCCGGCCTCCAGGCCGAGATTGTAGCGCTTGCCATGACTGATGATCTCCTCCACGACGGGGCGCATCTGGTTCACCTTGATGGGGTATATGATGAAGTGCTCGCCCTGGTAGTTGTACTCCTTGCCGGCGGCACGGAAACAGGCGTCGGTCTTCTGTATGCGGCTGTCCAGGATGTCGGGGAAACGCAGCAGCATGGGTGCGGCTACATGGCGTGTGACCAAGCGGTCCACCACCTCCTTCAGGTCTATGCGGACACCGTTTTTCTTGGGCTCCACGTAGACGTGGCCCTTGTCGTTGATACCAAAGAAATTAACTCCCCATCCCTTGATGTTGTAGAGCTCTTCCGAGTCTTCAATGCGCCATTTTTTCATTTCACTAAGTACAGATAGGTGATGTGTGTGTCTATATACCGATGCTTGTTGATGTGTATGGTGTGTGTCTTGTGTGTTGTATGTATGGGAAAGTGGTGTATGGTGTGTGTGGTGTGTCGTGGCCCGGCATGGCGGCGCGGGCTATATGCCTATCGCCTTCCGCAGCAGTCTGACGCTTTCGGCCACACGCTGGGCGGAGTTGAGCAGGCTCACGTCGAAAATGTGATTGGCCTTCATGTAGAATGGCTCGCGCTGACGGAGCATCTCCTCTATGTAGGACTGCAGTTCCTCGTCGCTTTTGCCCAGGATGAGCGGGCGCACGACCCGGCCCATCTTCAGGTGCGAGGCCAGGACGGAAGCCGAGGCCTTGAGGTAGACGGTGTCGCAGCGCGAGTTCATGTAGTCCATGTTGTCGAAGAAGCAGGGTGTGCCTCCCCCGCAGGAGATGATGACGTCCTCGAACTCGGCCACCTCGTGCAGCATGTTGCGTTCCATCTCGCGGAAGGCGGCCTCGCCCCGCTCCTCGAAGATCTGTGCCACGGTGCGGTGGAAGCGCATCTCGATGTACCAGTCGAGGTCGTAGAAACGCATTCCGAGTTCCTTGGCCATGGCATGCCCAATGGTGGTCTTGCCCGCACCCATGTAGCCTACAAGAATGATGCTCTTCATGACAGTAGGTGCTTAGGGCTTCTTCCTCCTCGTCACCTTGGGCGTGGCGGGAGTCTGTGCATTGTTGATGATCTTCATGCATTCCTCGTAGGTGAGGTTCTCGGCCTTGTCGTGCATGTTCTTGGGCAGCTTGTAGTTCTGCTTCTTATAAACGAGGTATGGACCGTAGCGTCCGTTCATGACCTCCAGGTCGGGTTCTTCCTCGAAGGTCTTCAGGTGTTTGCGGGCTTCGTCCAGGCGGTATTGCAGGATGATCTTCACGGCCTGTTCCAGGGTGATGGTCAGGGGGTCCTTGTCCTTGGGTATGGAGATGTAGGACTTGTCGTAGTGGACGTAGGGTCCAAACTTGCCGGCACCTATTTTCACCGTGAAGCCGTCGTACTCGCCCAGTTCCTTGGGCAACTTGAACAGTTCCAATGCCTCCTCCAGTGTGATGGTCTCCAGGCTCTGTCCCGTCTTCAGCTGGGCGAAGCGTGGCTTGCTCTTGCTCTCGGTGCTGCCTATCTGTGCCACGGGACCGAAACGGCCTATCTTTACCATGACGGGGTCGCCGCTCTTGGGGTCGGTGCCCAGCAGTCGCTCGCCCACGCGGTGTTCGCTGCGGCTGTTCATGCTTTCGTCTACCTGTGGCTTGAAGCTCTCGTAGAACTTGCGTATCATCTGTGTCCACTCGGCTTTTCCTTCGGCTATGTCATCGAACTCCTTCTCTACGTCGGCGGTGAAGTTGTAGTCCATGATCTCGGGGAAGTGCTCCTGCAGGAAGTCGTTCACCACGATGCCGGTGTCGGTGGGTTGCAGTTTGCCACGTTCGGCTCCGAGGGTGATTTCCTTCTCCTCCGTGGTGATGTTGCCGGCGTTCATGGTGATGACGGTGTATGGTACGGCCTCGCCCGGCTTGTCGCCTTTGCGTACGTATTCGCGATCCTGTATGGTGGTGATGGTGGTGGCGTAGGTGGAGGGGCGGCCTATGCCAAGTTCCTCCAGTTTCTTCACCAAGGATGCCTCGTTGTAGCGTGCCGGACGCTGGCTGAAGCGCTCTGTGGCCTGTATTTCGCGATCCGTCAGGCGTTGTCTTTCCTGCATTACGGGCAGCCGGTTCTCGCCGTTCTCGGTCTCTTCGTCATCCGTGTTGGACTGAGCCTGATATACTCTCAGGAAACCGTCGAAGGTGATGGTTTCGCCCGTGGCCACGAACTGGCAGTCGTCCACGTTGCTGATGCTGATGTTGGCCTGGGTGCGCTCTATCTGCGCGTCGGCCATCTGGCTGGCGATCGTACGCTTCCATATCAGTTCGTAGAGACGGCGTTCCTGTGCCGAGCCCTGTATCTCAGTGGTGCTCATGTATGTGGGGCGTATGGCCTCGTGAGCCTCCTGTGCACCCTTGCTGCTGGTGTGATAGCGCCGTATGTAGACGTACTCCGCGCCCATGGTCTCGGTGATGTGTTTCTTGCTGGCACCAATGCAGAGGGTGGAGAGGTTGACACTATCGGTACGCATGTAGGTGATGAGACCGTTCTCGTAGAGACGCTGTGCTATCATCATGGTCTGCGCCACACTGAGTCCAAGGCGGTGCGCTGCTTCCTGTTGCAGGGTGGATGTGGTGAAAGGAGGTGCCGGGCTTCGTTTGGCCGGTTTCTTGCTCACTTCCTGTATACTGTATTCCGCTCCCTTGCACTTTTCCAGAAAAGCTGTGGCTTCTTCCTTGGTCTGGAAGCGTTTGGACAGTTCGGCCTTGATTTCCTCGCCGCTGTCGGTCAGGAAGACGGCTGTCACCCTGTATGACGCCTCGCTACGGAATGCCAGCACCTCGCGTTCCTTTTCCACGATTAGACGCACGGCCACGCTCTGTACACGTCCTGCGGAGAGGGCGGGTTTCACCTTGCGCCACAGCACGGGGCTGAGCTTGAAACCCACGATGCGGTCCAGCAGACGGCGTGCCTGCTGAGCGTTCACCAGGTTGATGTCTATCCGGCGCGGGTGCTCTATGGCCTCCAGGATGGCGTTCTTGGTGATCTCGTGAAAGACGATGCGCTTGGTGTTCTCGGGGTCCAGACCCAGGACCTGCTGCAGATGCCAGGAGATGGCCTCTCCCTCGCGGTCTTCATCGGATGCGAGCCATACGGTCTCGGATTCGGATGCGAGCTTCTTCAGCGTCTGGACTATCTTTTGCTTGTCCGCCGGAATTTCGTACTGCGGAGCAAACGTATCTGTGTCTATGCTGAAATTCTTCTTTTTCAAGTCCCTTATGTGTCCGTATGAAGACTGCACCTTGTAGCCGTCTCCCAAGAACTTTTCTATGGTCTTGGCCTTGGCAGGACTCTCCACGATAACCAGGTTCTTATTCATCGTCTCGTAGCTTTTTGTAAATGTCGGCCGCAAAGATAGCCTATTTTTTCCATTGTCCCTTGGTTCTGTGGTAAAAAAGTCTCATAAAATTTTGCACTGTCATACCTTTTATATATCTTTGTCTTTGACAAAAGCGTCCATGTGGCGCAAATACGGACATAACAATAAACACAGAGACACATTATGGATGCATTTTATGAGTGGTATGGCGCGTTGACCTCCACGTTGCAGGTGTTCTGGGCAATAGCCCTGATAACTTCCTTGGTATTTGCCATACAGATGATACTCACGTTCGTGGGCATAGGTGATGCCGACGCGGATGTGGACATGGATATGTGTGGTGGGGCCGACTTTTCCGATGGCTCCACGCTGGACATGGGTGGCAGCATGCAGTTGTTTACCGTGCGCAACCTAATCAACTTCTTCCTTGGCTTGGGCTGGGGTGGCGTTTGCCTGTCCTCGCTCATTCACAACACGATGTTGCTGGTTATTGCGGCCGTGGGCGTTGGTCTGTTGTTCGTGTATGCATTTCTGCTGGTGTATCGTCAGTTGTTTCGTTTGGAAAGCAATGGTGCCTTCCACACGGACGATTGTGTAGGTCGCACGGTAGATGTCTATCTCACCGTACCGGCCGGTCGTAGTGGCAACGGCAAGGTGCAGGTCAGCTTCAGCGGTTCCGTTCAGGAACTTGCGGCCATGACGGATTCTGCCACAGCCATACCCTCGGGGGCAAAGGTGCGGGTGCTCGAAATCATCGACAGCACAACCGTGCTGGTGGATAAGGCATAAGCCGCAGGGCGCCCACTATCCGACTTATACCTTATATTATTAGCAGCAGAAGCAAGTATTAACACATAAATAACACAACAACTATGCTTGATCCAATTTTCCTGATTGTAATCGGTGTGGTGGTGATTGTGGTGCTCATCATGGCATTGCTCAACCGCTATCGCCGTTGTCCCTCGGACAAGATTCTGGTAGTCTATGGCACCACCGGCATGCGCGGCTCTGCCAAGTGTGTACATGGCGGCGGTACCTTCGTATGGCCCATTATACAGGACTATGCCTATTTGTCGCTGACACCGATCGGCATCGATGCCAATCTGACCAACGCCCTTTCACGCCAGAACATTCGTGTGGACGTTCCTTGCCGTTTCACCGTGGGTATCAGCACGGAACCGGACTCCATGCTTGCCGCCGCAGAGCGCCTGCTGGGTCTGCAGTCATCGCAGATACAGGAGATGGCACGCGATATTCTTTTCGGTCAGTTGCGTCTGGTCATTGCAACCATGAGCATTGAGGAACTGAACTCCGATCGAGACAAGTTCCTGGAGGCCATCACCGCCAATGTGGAGGTGGAACTGAAAAAGATAGGTCTGCGACTGATTAACGTCAACGTCACCGATATCAAGGACGAGAGCGGCTACATCGAGGCTCTCGGACAGGAAGCTGCTGCCAAGGCCATCAACGAGGCCAAGGTTCGTGTGGCCGAACAGGAGAAGGTCGGTGAGATAGGTAAGGCCGAGGCTGTCCGTGAGACACGTATCCGTACTGCAGAAGCCAACGCACAGGCAGTTCGTGGTGAGAACGAGGCTAAAATTGAGATAGCCAACTCCGAGGCCAACCGTCGTGAGCGCGAAGCCGAGGCCCAGCGCAAGGCTATTGCCGCCGAGAAGGTGGCCCAGGCTCAGGCTCTGGAGGAGGCATACGCTGCCGAGCAGAAGGCCGAGGATGCACGTGCCGACCGTGATCGTGCCAGCCAGAACGCTAACGTCATCGTGGCTCAGGAGATAGAAAAGCGCCGCTTGGTGCTGGCTGCCGAGGCCGAGGCCGAGCAGAAGCGCGTCAATGCCAAGGGTGAGGCCGATGCCATCTACGCCAAGATGGAGGCCGAGGCCAAGGGTTTGTACGAAATCCTGACCAAGCAGGCCGACGGTTACGACCGCATGATAAAGGCTGCCGGAGGCGATGCAACCAAGGCCTATACCCTGCTGTTGCTGGAGAAGCTCCCCGAGCTGGTCAAGACTCAGGTGGAGGCCATCAAGGGTATCAATATAGACAAGGTTACCGTATGGGATGGCGGTGCCGGCAATGCCAACGGCCAGACTTCCACAGCCAACTTTCTGGCCGGTCTCATGAAGTCGGTACCTCCCTTGAACGACCTCTTCGATCAGGCCGGCATGGCTCTGCCCGAATACCTCGCCAAGAAGAAATCCGAGGATAAGCCCGAGGACAAGCCTGTAGAGAAGAGCGAGAAGAAGTAAGACTCTTATAGCCAACGTCATTGCTCCATCAGAGTGATGACATAAACCTCAGCCGGAGGAAACCTTGTCACATCGGCATGGTTTCCTCCGATTTTTATTCTCCTTGGGCGTTATCACGGCCATAATTACGCCCGGTCGGCGTATTTTCCCTCGTTTTATTTGGCAGTTACAAAAAATAGACATACCTTTGCATCCGCAACCAAGCCCAGATGGCGGAATCGGTAGACGCGCTGGTCTCAAACACCAGTGGAGCAATCCGTGCCGGTTCGACCCCGGCTCTGGGTACTGAAAAGAGGATTCTCGTTTTGAGAGTCCTCTTTTCTATTTTAGCAATGACGCATTTCCCATTGCTGATATGCGGGTGAAGGGGCGGTGACAGGGGATTTGAGGGGGATTTTATGATTTTTTTTGAAAAATATCCGTAACAAGTTTGATGTTTTGCTTTAATTGCTTATATTTGTGGGCGGAATAGAATCTATTACAACCCTATATACCCTATATCAAAAGAAATTTTCAATTAAATATCAAAATTCAGTATGAACAAGACAGATTTAGTAAACGAGATCGCGGCTAAGGCCCAGTTGAATAAAGTAGCAGCAAAGGCTGCCCTCGAAGCTACACTCGAATCAATCGAGCAGGCTCTTGCAAATGATGATAAGGTTCAGCTCATCGGCTTCGGCACATTCTCTGTTGTGGAGAAAGAGGCTCGTACGGGTATCAATCCGCAGACTAAGGAAAAAATCCAGATCCCCGCGCGCAAGGTCGTTAAATTCAAACCCGCCGCAGAACTCGCAAAATAAAACCGTATACGGTAAGATTTTCAGCCTGTTCCCTCGGAGGGAGCAGGCTTTATTTGTATATCATCCCGATTTTTTGTATTTTTGCAGTTAAGAAACTGTTTGGGAAACTGTTTAAATCTGATTGCCGGATTCTATATAAGATTTTATGAGAATCGGATTTGTGCGGCTTCCCGGAATCGGTTTTAAAGAGTGATTAATTTAACTGACTGATGACAATAGAGAATATCATAGCGGAAGGCGTTGTGAAAGCTGTCAAAGAGCTTTACGGCGCTGATGTTGAGCCGAAGCTTGTCGCTCCTTCGGCTACTAAGAAAGAGTTTGAAGGTGATCTGACGGTAGTGGTGTTTCCGTTGCTGAAGATTTCAAGAAAGGCTCCCGATGCTACTGCGACAGAGATAGGGGAGTGGATTGTGAAGAATATCGATGCGGTGGAGAGATTCAATGTTGTGAAAGGATTCCTCAACATAACTGTCAGTCCCGCTTTCTGGCTCGGATTGCTTCATGAAATTGCTGCAGATCCCGATTTCGGAATCCGCAAGGCGGACGATTCTTCAGATCTTGTGATGGTGGAGTATTCTTCGCCAAATACCAATAAACCGTTGCATCTGGGCCACGTGCGTAACAACCTTCTCGGTTATTCGTTGTCGCAGATTCTCAAGGCAAACGGTCATAAGGTTGTCAAAACCAACATTGTCAACGACCGTGGAATACATATCTGCAAATCCATGCTCGCCTGGAAGAAGTGGGGCGAGAATGCAACTCCGGAATCCGCCGGAAAGAAGGGAGATCATCTGATTGGTGATTTCTATGTGGCTTTCGACAAGCACTACAAGGCTGAACTCAAGGAGATCATGGAGCGCGAGAATATCTCCGAGGAGGAGGCTGAGAAGAAATCCGCCCTTATGGCAGAGGCTCGCGAGATGCTCCGCAAATGGGAGGCAGGCGATGAGGAGGTGCGCGGTCTGTGGAAGATGATGAACGGTTGGGTTTATGCCGGTTTCGATGAGACTTATCGCAGACTGGGTGTGGATTTCGACAAGATATATTATGAATCCGACACTTATCTTGAAGGGAAGGATCTGGTTCTCGGCGGCATTGAGAAGGGTATCATGTATCGCAAGGACGACGGCTCTGTATGGGCTGACCTTACGGGAGACGGTCTTGACCACAAGCTGCTGCTGCGTGCCGACGGCACTTCCGTGTATATGACCCAGGATATAGGCACCGCCAAACTGCGTTATCAGGATTTCCCGATTGACAAGATGATTTATGTCGTAGGAAACGAGCAGAACTATCATTTTCAGGTCTTGTCGCTTCTTCTCGACAAACTCGGCTTTAAATGGGGCAAGGATCTGACTCATTTCTCCTACGGTATGGTGGAGCTTCCTGAAGGCAAGATGAAAAGCCGTGAGGGAACGGTGGTGGATGCCGATGACCTTATCGACACTATGGTTGCCTCGGCTGCGGAGATGGGCGCCGAACGGTTTGCGGAGATGCCTGCGGAGGAGAGTGCGGAGATTTCACGCATGGTGGGTCTCGGTGCGTTGAAATATTTCCTTCTGAAAGTGGATCCGAGAAAGAACATGCTTTTCAATCCTAAGGAGTCAATTGATTTCAATGGAAATACCGGACCGTTTATCCAATATACGTATGCCCGTATCCGTTCTGTAATAAGAAAGGCTGAAGGTTTTGACCCCGCTGTCACCCCGCAGAGCGAACCAAATGCGAAGGAATCCGTTTTGATTCAGAAAGTGGCTGACTTCCCGTCGGTTGTGGCTGAGGCAGGACGCAATTATTCCCCCGCACTGATAGCCAACTATGCTTACGACCTTGCGAAGGAATACAATCAGTTCTATCATGACTATTCCATTCTGCGCGAGGAAAACGAGCAGAAACGCAACCTCCGCCTTCTACTGTCGATGACAGTGGGCAGAACGCTGAAGAGCGCGATGTCTCTTCTCGGCATAGAGATGCCGGAGCGCATGTAGCCTCTTGCCTATTTATACAGGTCAAATCAAATAAAATTAATAATTACAAACAAATTAAGTTGTAAATTGATATGGAATATAATAGTTCAAGAATGACGCCTCCCCCTTTTTATAGCGGTCAGGAGGTTGTGGCTCAGACAAACGCGGTGATGAAACGCGTTTATGTGCGTATGTTCATAGGTCTGCTGGTTTCTGCCTTCTGCGCCCTTGGCGTGGCAAGCTCACCGGCGGCGCTTACTTTCTTCTTTGGCAACCGTCTTGTGTTCTGGGGTATGCTTATCGCCATGTTTGTCATGGCATGGGTGATTCCTTCGCGAATGGAGAGAATGTCATCGGGCGCGGTGCTTGGTCTCTTCGTGCTCTTTTCAGCACTGATGGGATGCTGGCTGGCTCCGATTTTCCTCGTTTATCGTCTCGGCACGATTGTCTACACTCTTTTCATCACCGCCGGCACGTTTGGCGCGATGTCAGTCTACGGCTATTTCACCAAGACCGATCTCTCCAAGATGGGCTCCTATCTTATGATGGCGCTTTTCGGTCTTATAATAGCCTGTGTGGTCAACATCTTCTGGGCGAACTCCACCTTGGAATGGATTATCTCTATTGCCGGAGTATTGATCTTCACCGGTCTTACAGCCTGGGACACGCAGCAGGTAAGACGCATGGCTGCCGCCAATCTTGAGCCGGCGCTTGCCGACAAGCTTGCCACAATGGGTGCCATGAACCTTTATCTCGATTTCATCAACCTCTTCCTGTTCCTGCTCCGTATTCTGGGCGGTAACAGAGACTGATTTCTCAGATCATGACACGCGAGGAATTGGAGAATCTCCTGCGCAATGCGGTGGAGGATTATATAGCCGATGAAGAGGCTTATGATGACAATGCGCGTCTGCGCATCGATCCGCAAAGCAAGGAGGTCAGCATAACCGATGGCGCTGACGAAGTCGAAGATGCCGACTATTATGATGTGATGGACCTTATAAAAATGAGTCCTTCAGACCCCGGGAAATGGGAGGTTGACGAGGATGCCGTGAAATCTGTCGCCGAAGAATATATCGGTTGAGAAAGATACATAAGGAAGAAACTGTAAAAAATAAAATGCCGCGCGAATCCGTGCGGCATTTTATTTTTATTGTTGTCGGTTTATGTTCAGGCGGGATACAGCATGAGCGGTTTTTCCATGCTCCATCCTCTGGAGGCGTTGCGCAGATATAGTTTTGCCAGACCGCTGATACCGCGGCAGTGTCGGCGCAGTTCTCCCCATAATTCTGAAAGATCGTTGATGGAATTTACGGTGAGTTCAACAACTGTGCGCCCGTGCATTACGAGACGTGCGAAGAGACGGTCGCCGTAGCAGATCGGTCTGTCGCCCTTTGACGCGGGTGATGCAGGGCGGCGGTAAGGATCGAATGAACGGCGGATGCCACGCATCCCCGTTGCAGTTGAAGAACAAGTAGTGGCAGTCATAGTCATTTAGTTTTGAAGTTGAGTTTATTTGTTTATTATGATGCAAAATTATCTTATCTTGATGCCATGGTTTTGCAGTGTAGTGCTAATGAATGTTAAATAAGCCGGATTGAAATTTTACCCGGCACGCGCTTCTTTTGCAGTAATTGCACGAACTTTTTATTTTGATGGAAAATTCTTATATTTGCAACAGCTTAACAAATAAAACGATTACATGAAAAGATCTTCAAAAAATCTGATTTCCATGACAGTTGCCGCGAGCATGATTTTCCCGGCGGGCAACCTGACCTGCGGGTTTGTCTCGGCGCAGAGCCGTTATGACTCGCGTTT
>DBLZ01000041.1 GCA_002297545.1 Prevotellaceae bacterium UBA711
ATACATGCTGGGCGAACAAACAGTGGGAGGAAAGCCGATGGCTTTCCTCCCACTTCCATATATGGTACCGGTCAAAGTCTTACCACTTCTGATCCCACAGGTTGACATCGTTGACACGAGAGAAGGCACCCTCCTCGTTGTCTATGGTGTAGTCACCTTTCTTGTCTATGTCCAACGTACCATCGCTGATGGCCATCAAGGAAGTCCTGACGTCCAGTCCGAAGACCTGCATGTCGGGGCGGATATATTCTTTCTTAGTCATAATAGTCTTGTGTTTCGAATGTTAAATGGTTGTGCTTAGTTATACATGACCTTCTTGCCATTGACAATATACAGGCCCTTGGCAGCCTTCTGTACACGACGACCGGCAAGGTCATAGATAACGGCATTGCTGCAGTTGTCTCCCTCGATAGCATCGATGGCAGTCTCTATGTCAGAGAAACGGAAGCTGAATGCACGGCCTTCTGCTCCACCCTCCATGTGCATATACACCTTGAAGGCAGGTACGTTGGCTGCGGTGTACTTGTAGAAGCCTACCACATCCTCGTTGTTCTTGCCCAGAACGTAGTTGTCGCTACCGTTGAGAATCTTCTGGTTGGTACCGCTCAGTACGTTGGAAGAAGCTGCGGTGCCATCGTTTCTGCTGATGGCGAGAGAAGCCACATTGCTTTCACTGTACAGTATCACAGGAGTATTGGCCTCGAGCACACCGTCCTCAACCACCTTGGTCAGAGTCATCACATTGCTGCCATCCTCTACAGATGCGCTGTATGCCTTCAAACCTGCGGGGATAACCACACGCACGGGAGCATTGAAAGTAGCATAGTATGCACCGCCTACCAGGTTCATCTTGATGGGCAGTTCAGAAACCTCTGTCAAAGTCCAGTCGGTATTATCGCCGGCTGTAGCGCTGTTGCTGCAAAGAACGTCCTTGTTCTGGTTGTCATACAGGTAGATATTGCCGGAATGATTGGAGCGGATGGTGTAATAGCTTACAGCGGCACCGTTAGTGAAGGTCATTGTGTTAATGGCATCACCTACAGGAGCCACCTCCTCAGACTTGGTCAGGCCATAACCTTGGGTGTAGCTAACCATCTCGTTAGCCTCTGTCAACAGGAAGATGTCGGCATTTGCCTGACCCGCCACCATCTTGAGGCGGTTAGCGTTCTCGCCGGATGTAGCAACACCCTTCATGGTGAGGAATCGGCCGGTCTTCTTGCCGCTGACCACAAATGCTCTACCGTTGGGCTGCACAATCTGCAGGGCATTGTAGGCAGTCTGGAGGTTATCCTTAAGGGGGAGCAGCTCCTCAAAAGTTTTGCTACCGATTGCCTCGGGAATAGCAGCCTTAGCAGCCTGATATGCAGCAAGGGCTTCCTCACTGGCAGTGTACTCACCAAGATTGTCACCAATCTGTATGGCATTCAGACTGTTCTTCAGAGTCTGAGCTGCCAACAAAGCCTGATTCTTAACGCGTTCCTTACCATCATTCAAATTCATAGCACTATGAGTAGGCTCCTGTATTTCCCATACGGAAGCACTGGTGGCATTGTCAGCCTGCCATACGACTACCTTGTACCCACCATCCAGATGCAGAGAGTTGTGGGTGCTGTTCTCCGGAGTCGTGCAGATGAATGCAAAATTGTTGTCCTCGCCAAAACTCTTGATGGTGAACTCACCCGGCGTCAGTGAAAGTTGAATGCGACTTGAAGCCCCGGCAGTATTGGGAATGTAGCGCTCATTGGCCAGATTCTGAATAGTGAAGTGGTTGGTACCGGCCACACCCTTCACGCGGAAGATAGCCGTACCTCCTGCATCCGCGCCCTCAAGCAATATAGCATCTCTTACGACCATGTACCTACCACTGGTGCCACGGTTCTTGTTGTAGAAAGCAACTTCCTTGTCTACAGCTGCGCACATCTCATTTACCTTTTCGTTGTAGAAAGCAACAGCTGCGGCTACATCAGATTCTAAAGTTGGATTGTAAGTATAGCCATCAATGGCCTTCTTGGCAACGTTAGCAAGAGTACCTTCTACGTCAGCGCTGCCGAAGAGGAGAGAGGAAGAATTGATCAAAGCAAGTGCCTCTGCCTTGGCTGCCTTGGCTGCTGCATCTGCGGACAAGTCCATTTCCTGGAGCTTCCATGTAGAGCCTTGGTCATTATCCCACCAACGCTTGACCTGACCGCTCTGATAGTTCAAATACTGCTGACCATCGAACTTCAAAGTAAAGTAACCATCAGCCATGGTATTGGTCCTTGATGCACCTGTCTTTGCTACATAGTCACCGGCAGACAAAGAGCAAGGATCACTATCATCCAGCATCACGCCACTGCCTGCACTCTTGTTGTACACCTTGAAACCATTGATAGGATCACCAACGAAGCCCCATGCATAAGCGGCATCACCGGCGGGCAGCTCACCATCGGTAAATGCAATTGCGCTTCCCGTCCACTTCATCCAATGGGTCTGGTTGCTATGCAGCTTTGCACCATACCATGTGGTAATATCCTCGTATGAAGAGAAGTACTCGAAGGGGAAGTCGTCGCTCACCTTACATACAACCTCCACCGTATTATCGGCATCAGATGCCTGAATAGTACCGGCAGGTGTAATTGCCTCGATACCAAAAGTAAGCGTCTGTGAGGGTGTAGGATAAGCACTACCCACTACGCCTACAACAGCCTGTGTAGCCAGTTCTGTACCATTATACTTGTAGCTATAGGTAAACTTGATACGGTTGTCAGTAAACACGCGCGTACTATTATCAATCTCACAGCCATCTACCTCCTCGATAGCAAGCATATTACCGACATCGCCGGTATTATTCCAATTCGTCAGAATACCCTTGCCCTGATCGGTTGACATGTTCAACTGGTGTGATCCATCGATGGCGATAACCGTGGGGAACTGATCCTTTGTACCACCCGTTGATGCCAAAAAAGACACACCGGCAGCAGGAGCAGCGTCCTGCAGAGCCACGCCGTCTCCGGCATAAGCGGCATACTTGCCGGCGCCAATGCTGTAGAGGAAGAAATTGTCTCCCTCCTTGACGAAAGCAAAGAGGAAGTTCTGGTCCGTATTGTCCAACGTGCCATAGCCGGACCTTGCAGAGCCGGATACATACCCCTCATTCTTCGCATCGTACACAAATGCACCACGGTTCTGTGACCTGATGGTGAACACCTTTCCGACAACAGCATCACTCAAAGCGGTGATTGGTGCTGCCCATGTTGCACCGACGCATGCGACCAGTGCACACAATAACAAGTAAACTTTTTTCATCTTAGCATCCAGTTAAGTTATAATAGTTTTTTGTTGTAGTCTCTTTTAGCCTTGACACGAACTACGTCAAGGCAATATGGCGCAAAGATATTTAGAAATCGTCACAGTGCAACCCTCATCAAGTTAATTTATGTTAAGCCTATAAAAAGAAGCCACCAGACATGACATTCAAGGCTCCAAAGCCCGAAAAATTTCGCTTTCGTGGCACAATGGCCGAAACAGCAACAGCCACTGCTGACAAGGACAAGCCACTGCCCCAAAGGGAGGGTCAGCGGATACTTCCTGTTGGTAAGCCCCGGGAAATTAGCTGCCACGGACGCCCCGGAGGGGCAACAAGCCCGCAGCCCAGGGCAAGCGAAGCGGCGCCCTGGGTACCATGTCCACCCAGCATCTTACGCCCTGCAAGGGCAAAAGCGGTAATGAGGTGGTGCCCGGGTGTTGAATATCAACGCTTTTGCCCTTTCAGGGCGCATGCCCTCTTGCTAACTATATCCCCAAGGCGCCGCTTCGCTTGCCTTGGGCTGACCGCTTTTGGGCCTTCAGCCCGCAGCCTATACCCTCACTTGGCAGATGGGGTGTTGTGCTCTCATGGAAAGTTGGTGCAGACCACCCAAGAGGGCGTTGCCTGGCTTCACCAACCGGAAATACCCGCTGACCCCAAAGGGAACGGGTCCAAAGGGAACGGTCCACGGGCACCGGGACAACAAAGACACATCTCCAATGGCCTCTGTGCTGAATAAAACCGTTTTCGAGCACGAATAAACCCATTTTCAAGATTGCATAAACCGGTTTTCGGAGGTGCATATTCCGGAATATACGGCATGCCTTCCGCAGGGACACGGCCTACATTCCCCGGAGAGAAGATACGCCACTGCTACCATTGACACACCTTACACCAAGCATACGGATACGCTTCATATGAAGAGAAGTGTCATGGACGCAAAGTGTACAATATGAGATCTTTGACACTAAAGAAGTTTTGCATGTGTTTTCCAAATTCATATTGCTTTGCAACATGGCACGTCTTCGACAAGCACATAGACATACGTGTTCGTGTCAATTATAACTTTTTCGTTATTAAATACGCCAATCCGTGTATGTCGTGTCGTTTTTTTTCGTATCTTTGCGTCCATGACACTTCTCTTCATATGAGAAATACTACCGAAACACAAAACCAACAACACAACCGAAGACGCATCTGCCCCTGCCCATTACTCACATTCTTTTACAACATAATCCACTCTAAACACTATGAGAAAAATCATTGCAACGCTGACCTTCGCGTTAGCATCCGTAGCATGCATGGCACAATTGGAGCCAGGCCTTTACAAGCGGACGCGCTACAAGCTGGAGCACGGGCCCGAGGCGCCATTCCAATTCCAATTCAACGCCTACAAGATTGTCAAGCCCGCCGGGGTTCTCCAGCTTAACCTCATCAACGAGAAGCCCTTGAAATTCCAGTGCACCCCAACCACTATTGCCGAAGAAGACATAATCGCCCACGACCGCTTCAGCTTCGACCAGCGCTGTGTATACAAAATACCACTCATAGAGCATTACGACACCCGCTTCAAAGTAGACAAGGACATTCCTCCTCTACTCTCGGCGCTGTCAGGCACCACCCACTCAGACGACAACCCTCTCATCGGCGTCTGGAAATGCCGCGATTACAACAAGCGCACGGAGTACTACAAAATATATACACCGAAGTATATTTACGCCCTTTATATCAAACGGCACCTCAATGACACCCACGCAATACCAAGTGTGCAAGGAGTCAGGAGCAGCGTCAAGTACAAGAAAGACGGCAGCACGAAGGAAAACGGCAACCCATGCCAGATTGTCTGGAACGGCTCAACATCCTACGGTCTGACCTACAAGAACGACCAGGGCCTTCCCGTTACCGAATTCTGGGAAAAGGCAGAATTGCCTGCCGACCTCACATACTGGTTCATGGCACCACCACCAGTAGCCGTCCCCAAAGTTGCGGAAATAATCAATATCGTTGATTAGCCATTCATATCCCATAAGTCGCAGCCGCGAGGCCGCGACCATCCACATGCGCCCCGGGAGCCTGCAAGGGAACTCCCGGGGGCTTGTGCCGCCTGCCACGGCCACCGCTTGGCCACATGCCGCATAATGACTGCAAACACAATCATTACAATGCAATTATAGCCATAATGACTGGAATGACAATCATTATGGCTGACTTATTTGTTGGTCAACAAAGAAATTGATACCCGATGGCTTGATAGCGGTTGGCTCCATGCGGTAATCAGGACTCTACGGCCTTGCCAAAGCAAAAGAGCGATATCGCTTCCGTTTACTCCTTACTCCGCCTCCAGCATCTTCTTGTACTCTATCGGCATCACCTTGATGAACTCGGCACAGAACTTGGTCCAGTCGCGCAACATGGATGAGGCCAGGCGGCTGCCCGTGTGCTCGTAGTGCAACTCTATAAGACGGTGCAACTCCGACCTGTCCGCTGCGGTTTCCACGAAGGTAAGCTCCACGGAGTCCATGTTGCAGCCCTGGTCGAAGGTATGGGCAGGGTCCCAAACGTATGCCACGCCACCGCTCATGCCGGCGGCGAAGTTGCGCCCCGTAGGTCCGAGAACCACCGTACGTCCTCCCGTCATATACTCGCAGCAATGGTCGCCCACGCCTTCCACCACGGCCGTGGCACCACTGTTGCGCACGCAGAAACGTTCGCCCACGCGACCACGGATGAAGACCTCGCCCGACGTGGCACCATAGAGCAAGGTGTTGCCGGCGATGATGTTGTCCTCGGGTCGGAAGACCACCTCGGACGGAGGAGTGAGCACTATGCGGCCTCCGGAAAGTCCCTTGCCCAGGTAGTCGTTGGCATCGCCCTCCAGATTGAAAGTGACACCTGGACAGAGAAATGCGCCAAAACTCTGTCCTGCAGAGCCCCGGAAACGTATGGTTATCGTGTCGGCAGGCAGTCCCTTGCCGCCGCACATACGGGTGATGTGCCCGCTAAGCATGGCACCCACGCTGCGGTCCGTATTGGAAATGGTGGATATGAACTGTATGGGCAGACCGCTCTTGATGGTGTGTTCCGAGGCCGCAATAAGCGACTCGTCCTTCAGTCCAAGCGGCAGTCCCTGCAGCTCTCCCTGCCATTTTATCGGATAGCCCTCCTCGTGCACATGGCGTAGTATCCTGCCCAGGTCCACACGTGAAAGTCTTCCTTCGTAGTGTTTCTGCCCGAGAAGGTCGCTCCGGCCCACAATCTCGTCCAACGACCTGTAGCCCATCCGCGCCAGGAGTTCGCGCACCTCCCTCGCCACGAACATCAGATAGCGCGCCACGTAGTGATAGGAACCCTTGTACTTCCCGCACAATTCGGCGCATTGCGTGGCTATGCCCACAGGACAGGTATTCGTGTGGCACTTGCGGTCCATGATGCATCCCAAGGCCACCATCAGCGCCGTGGAGAAACCGTACTCCTCGGCTCCGAGCAAGGCACTCACCACCACGTCGCGCCCGTTCTTCAGACCACCGTCGCACTGTATGCGCACCTTACCGCGTAGGTTGTTGAAAATGAGAGTCTGCTGTATCTCGGCCAGACCCAGCTCCATAGGCAGTCCGGCATAGTGCACCGAACTGGCGGGAGAAGCACCCGTACCGCCATCCGCACCGCTTATCAGTATGGTATCGGCCTTGGCCTTGGCAACGCCTGCGGCTATGGTGCCCACACCGCTTTCTGCCACCAACTTAACGTTGATGACGGCACGCGGGTTGACATTCTTCAAGTCGAAAATGAGTTGGGAAAGGTCCTCGATGGAATAGATGTCGTGGTGTGGCGGAGGCGAGATGAGCGTAATGCCAGGAATGGAATGGCGCGTGCGCGCTATCATGGCATCCACCTTGTAGCCGGGCAGCTGTCCGCCCTCGCCCGGCTTGGCTCCCTGGGCCACCTTTATCTGTATCTCATCGGCATCCACAAGGTATTCCGTGGTGACGCCAAAACGCCCGGAAGCAATCTGCTTAGTGGCGCTGCGCAAGGAAATGCCGTCGCGCGTATGAGTGAAACGTTCCGGATCCTCGCCGCCCTCACCTGTGTTGCTCCGGCAACCGAGGCTGTTCATTGCCAAGGCTATGTCCTCGTGTGCCTGCCGGCTGATGGCACCGAAGGATATGGCTCCGCCCACAAACCTGCGCACTATCTCCTCCTCGGGCTCCACCTCGTCCACAGGTATGGGCCGGCGGTCGGGGCGCACTTCCATCAGGTTTCGCAGGAACATGGGATGCTCCTCGTTGTCAACCAGGCGTGAGAACTCGCAGAACTTTCCGTAGTCGTCTTCCCTCACAGCCTTTTGCAGGGCCGCTATGGTCTTTGGATACCAGGCATGCCGCTCGCCGTCCTTGCGGTAACGATAGATGCCGAAGTCCTCGGGTTCGGGCACCGCCTCGCCCTCCGCCATGGTGGCAAACCCCTTGGCATGACGCAAGAGAGTGTCGCTGGCGACATCCTCCAGTGTGACGCCCTCCATCTTGGAGATGCCGCCACCGAAGTATTTGTCAAGCAGCGATGAGGAAATACCCAGGCTCTCGAACAACATGGAGCCGCGATAGCTGCGGATGGTGGAGATGCCCATCTTGGAGATTATCTTCATCAGGCCCTTGTCTATGGCCTGTATGTAGTACCTCTCGGCCGTGGGATAGTCCAGCTGAAGTTCCTTGCGCTCCACCAGATCGTTGAGCATGGCAAAGGCCATGTAGGGGTTCACGGCACTGGCGCCGAACCCCGTAAGCAGGGCTACGTCCATCACCTGCATCACTTCGCCCGTCTCCACGATGACAGCCGTCTGAGAACGTTTCCTGCACTTGATGAGATGGTGATGCACGGCCGACATCACTATGAGCGAGGGTATGGGGGCATGCTGCGCGTCCACCGCCTTGTCGCTGAGGATGATGTAGTTGTATCCCTTATCCACGGTGTGCTCCACTTCCGAGCAAAGATTGCAGATGGCCCGCTGCATGCCTTCCGCTCCGTCCGAGGCCCGGAACACCATGTCCAGGGTGATGGTGCGGAAGCCCTTGTAGGCAAGATTCTTCAGATTGTCCAGGTCGACGTTGGAGATGATGGGGCTTGGCAGTTCCACCACCTTACACATCTCCGGCGTGGCCTCCAGTATGTTGCCCGACACACCGCCTATGTAGTCGGTGAGCGACATGACCGTATATTCCCTCAATGGGTCTATGGCGGGATTGGTGACCTGGGCGAACATCTGGCGGAAATAGTCGAAGAAGCGTTGCGGCCTTTCGCTGAGGACCGGGATGGGAATGTCGGCCCCCATGGACATGATGGGCTCCTGATGGTTGTTCACCATGGGCTTGAGGATAAAGTCTATGTCCTCCTTGTTGAAGCCGAACGTGTGCATGCGCCGCTGGAAGTGGTCCACGTCGTGCCGCACCTTGCGCCCGCTGTGGATGTCGCTAAGCACCACCAGGTTGCCATGCAGCCAGTCGCTATATGGATGCTCCTCGGCCAGGGAGGTCTTTATCTCATCGTTGCGGATGATGCGTCCGCCATCGAGGTCCACCATGAACATCTTGCCCGGCTGCAGACGCCCTTTCTCCGTGATGATGGCAGGGTCTATGTCCAGCACCCCGGTCTCCGAGGCCAGCACGAGCATGCCCTTTTGCGTGATGACATAGCGGGCAGGGCGCAGGCCGTTGCGGTCGAGAAGGCCGCCTGCATAGTGTCCGTCTGAAAACATCACGGCGGCAGGGCCGTCCCATGGTTCCATGAAGATGCTGTGGTATTCATAGAAGCTCTTGATGCGGTTGGAGATAGGGTCCTTGCTGCCGTAGCTCTCGGGGATGAGCATGGCCAAGGTATGTGGCAGAGACATGCCTCCCCTCACGAAGAACTCCACCGTATTGTCCAGCGAGGCACTGTCGCTCATGCCCTCCTGGATAATAGGGGATATGTCCGACACCGGGCCAAGATGGTGCGGGCGCAGGACAGACTCACGTGTCTGCATCCACATGCGGTTGCCCTTGATGGTGTTTATCTCTCCGTTGTGGGCCACGAAACGGAACGGCTGGGCCAGACGCCACATGGGAAACGTGTTCGTGGAGAAACGAGAGTGCACAAGGGCCAAGGCGCTGGTGAAGTAAGGGTTCATCAGGTCGGGATAGTAGTAGCGCAACTGGCGTGAAGTGAGCATACCTTTATATATAAGCGTGCGCGTGGAGAGGCTCACGATGTAGCAGTTGTCCTTGTTGCCGATGGACGATTCCGCCACGCGTCGCTCTATCTTCTTCCCCACCACATAGAGCCGGCTTTGCAGACGTTCCTCGTAGAGCTTCACGTCCATGCTTATCTCCTCCCTGCCACAGATGAAGATCTGCTTTATCAGAGGTTCGCTCATGGCGGCATCGTGTCCGAGGACGTTGGAGTTCACAGGCACGTCGCGCTGGAACATGAGGGTAAGCCCCTCTTCGGATATGGTCTCGCGTATGATACTGAGGAATGCCTCGTAGTCGGCCGTCTCCTTGGGCATGAAGAGCATGCCCACGCCATAACGGCCACGTTCGGGCACGGGAATGCCGTTGAGCAGGATGAACTCATGAGGTATCTGCACCATGATGCCCGCACCGTCCCCGGTCTTGTTGTCGGCACCCTCGGCTCCGCGGTGTGCCATGTGTTCGAGAACCTGCAAGGCGTTCTCCACCACATCGTGGTACTTCGCCCCCTTGATATTCACTATGAGTCCCACGCCACAGGAGTCGTGCTCGTAGGCGGCGTCGTACAGAGAGTCTTCGGTATACATGTTTCAATGATTTGTTTGTGTAACGTGATGGCGGGACATCGTCGGCACGGACTATAGCGTGCTGTGGATGAAAGCCAGGAAGAGCGGGCTGGGATGAAGCACGGTGCCCGTGTATTCTGGATGGAACTGCGTGCCCACATACCAGCGGCAAGCCGGCACTTCCACTATCTCCACCAGGCCGCTGTCGGGATTCACACCCGTGCAGGACATACCTGCCTGCTCGAACAGGCTGCGGTATGCCCCGGCAAACTCATACCTGTGCCTATGGCGTTCCTCCACAACGTTCCTGCCATAGGCCGCCTCGGCCCTGGAACCTTCGGCAAGTTCGCAGGCATATGCCCCAAGGCGCATGGTTCCGCCCATGCGGGTGATGCCCACCTGGTCTTCCATCAGGTCGATAACCGGGTGCGCGGTATCCGGTGCCATCTCGCGCGAGTGGGCATCCGTCCAGCCGAGGACGTCACGGGCAAACTCCACCACCATCATCTGCATGCCGAGACAGATGCCAAGTGTGGGGACATCATGCGTACGGCAATAGCGGGCTGCCGTTATCTTGCCCTCTATGCCACGGTCGCCGAAACCGGGACAGATGACCACTCCGTCCATGGGCGAGAGGAGACGTTGGACGTTCTCCGGGGTTATGTTCTCGCTCTGCACGAAATGTACGCACAGCTTGCGGTCGTTGTAGGTAGCGGCCTGGGAAAGACATTCGCGGATGGACTTGTAGGCATCCTGTAGGTCGTACTTTCCCACCAAGGCTATGTGCAGTTCCTCGGTAGCCATGTGGCGGCGGTCAAGGAAGTCCTGCCATGCCCCGAGGTCGGCGCTGCCGGACGTGTCCATGCCGAACTTGCGCAATATCACGGTGTCGAGGTTCTGCTCCGCCATCTTGACGGGAACCTCGTATATGGTGGGCAGGTCTATGCTCTGCACCACGCATTCCTTCTCCACGTTGCAGAAACTTGCCACCTTGTCCATGAGCCCGCGCCCAAGATGGCGGTCGGCACGCAGGACAAGCACGTCGGGTTGCAGCCCCAGGCCCTGCATCTCTTTCACGGAATGCTGTGTGGGTTTGGTCTTCAGTTCCCCTGCCGCGGCTATGTAGGGCACATAGGTAAGATGTATGAGAAGGGCATCCTGCCTCAGTTCCCATTTGAGCTGGCGCATGGCCTCCAGAAAGGGCAGGCCCTCTATGTCGCCCACGGTGCCGCCTATTTCCGTTATCACGAAATCGTAGCAACCGGTGTTGCCCAACTGCAGCATGCGGTACTTTATCTCATCGGTGATGTGCGGGACCACCTGCACGGTATGACCGAGATAGTCACCGCGCCGCTCCTTTTCTATGACAGTTTGGTACACCCTGCCCGTAGTGACATTGTTGGCACCCGTGGTGCGTATGTCAGTGAAACGCTCGTAGTGCCCGAGGTCGAGGTCGGTCTCCCGGCCATCGCTGGTGACGTAGCACTCGCCGTGCTCATAGGGGTTGAGCGTGCCAGGGTCCACGTTGATGTATGGATCGAATTTCTGTATGGTAATCCTGTAGCCACGTGACTGAAGCAAACGGCCAAGGGAGGCGGCGATGATACCCTTGCCTAAAGAACTGGCCACACCGCCGGTGACGAAGATGTATTTGGGTTGAGACATTGCAGTTGAAGTTTATTATAAAGTATATGACATGGTGGGACGGCCATAAGGCACGCAATGGGAATGGAGAGTGGGTCAGTTGCCATACTCGTCCCAGCTCTTGATGGCAAGATCGTCCACGGACATGGTACAGAAGGCAGCTATGAAGGCACCGGCCAAGCGTGCGTTGGTAAGAAGGGGGATGTTGAGGTCTATGGCGGCACGACGTATTCGGTAACCGTTGTCCAGTTCGCCCACGGTGAGGTTCTTGGGTATGTTCACCACCATGTCTACTTCCCTGCTATGCAGCAGGTCGAGAGCCTGCGGCATACGAGGGTCGTCGGGCCAGTAGACAGTAGTGTTGTCTATGCCGTTGCGAGAGAGGAAGGCCGAGGTACCGTCTGTGGCATAAATCCTGTAGCCCTTGGCGGCAAGCATGCGCACGGCCGGCAGCATGTCGGCCTTCTGGCAGGCGTCGCCAGTGGAGAGGAGTATTCCCTTCTCCGGTATGCGGTAGCCCACGGAAAGCATGGACTTGAGGATGGCACAGCGGGTGTCCTCACCTATGCACCCCACCTCACCAGTGGAAGCCATGTCCACGCCAAGGACAGGGTCGGCATTCTGCAACCTGTTGAACGAGAACTGGCTGGCCTTGATGCCAACGTAGTCCAGGTCGAACAGGCTCTTGGACGGTTTCTCCACCTTTTGCCCGAGCATGACACGTGTGGCAAGCTCAATGAGGTTGAGCTTGAGCACCTTGCTCACGAAGGGGAACGAGCGCGAAGCCCTCAGGTTGCACTCTATCACCTTTATGTCGTTCTCACGGGCAAGGTATTGTATATTGAACGGACCCGAGATGTTAAGCTCGCGCGCTATCTCGCGGGAGATGCGCTTGATGCGGCGCACGGTCTCCACATAGAGCTTCTGCGGCGGAAACTGTATGGTGGCATCGCCCGAGTGCACACCGGCATATTCGATGTGTTCACTGATGGCATAGGCTACGATTTCACCGTCCTGTGCCACGGCATCCATCTCCACCTCCTTGGCATGCTCTATGAAACGGCTGACCACCACGGGATGCTTTTGGGAGACATTGGCCGCAAGAGTGAGGAAACGGTTCAACTCGTCGTAATTGCTGCACACGTTCATGGCCGCACCGGACAGTACATACGATGGGCGCACCAGCACCGGGAAGCCCACCCGGCCGATGAAGGCATGGATGTCCTCCATGGTGGTGAGCGCGCTCCATTCTGGCTGGTCCACACCTATGCGGTCCAGCATGGCCGAGAACTTGTCCCTGTCCTCGGCATTGTCTATGGATTCGGCACTCGTACCCAGGATACGCACTCCCTGTTGGGCAAGGCGAAGGGCATGATTGTTGGGAATCTGGCCCCCGGTGGATACTATCACCCCGTGAGGTGACTCTATCTCCAGGATGTCCATGATGCGCTCAAAGGTAAGCTCATCGAAATACAGGCGGTCGCAGATGTCGTAATCGGTGGAAACGGTCTCCGGGTTGTAGTTCACCATCACCCCGCGGTAACCTTCCCGGCGTATGGTATTTAATGCCTGCACGCCACACCAGTCGAACTCCACAGAAGAGCCTATGCGATAGGCGCCGGAACCAAGTACCACTATGGCCGAATCATCGTCGAAGCCCTGTACGTCACTCTCCACACCACTGTACGTGAGATACAGATAATTGGTCTGTGCCGGAAACTCTCCGGCGAGGGTATCTATTTGCTTCACCACGGGGAGTATGCCCAACTCCTTGCGGCGGGCACGCACAAGGAGTGATGCCTGCTCCATATCCTCAGCATCCATCCCTATGGCATGCGCTATCTGGAAGTCGGAGAACCCTTGACGCTTGGCAAGGCGGAGAAGGTCAACAGACAGGTTGTCCAGTCCATGACAAGCATGTAGCCGTGCATCGGTGTCCATGATGTACTTCAACTTGCACAGGAACCACTTGTCTATCTTGGTCAGGGCGTGTATCTGGTCCACAGTGTACCCTGCATCGAAAGCCTCGCTTATGACGCAGATGCGCTTGTCCGTAGGTTCGCGCAGGGCCTTGTCCACGTCACTGATGACCAACTCCTTGTTCTCCACAAAACCGTGCATCCCCTGCCCTATCATGCGCAACCCCTTCTGGATGGCCTCCTCAAACGTACGGCCTATGGCCATGACCTCTCCGACTGACTTCATGGAAGAACCGAGTGCCCTGTCCACACCATGGAACTTGCCGAGGTCCCAGCGGGGTATCTTGCAGACAACATAGTCCAAGGCCGGCTCAAAGAAGGCCGATGTGGACTTGGTGACAGCGTTCTTCAGGTCGAACAACCCGTAGCCCAGGCCCAGTTTAGCCGCCACGAAGGCCAAAGGATAGCCCGTGGCCTTGGAAGCGAGGGCCGAGGAACGGCTGAGACGTGCATTGACCTCTATGACGCGATAGTCCTCGGACTCGGGGTCGAGGGCATACTGCACATTGCATTCGCCCACTATGCCTATGTGGCGTATGATGCGTATGGCCAATTCGCGCAACTTGTGGTATTCGCTGTTGCTGAGCGTCTGCGACGGTGCTATGACGATGGACTCGCCCGTGTGGATGCCCAGCGGATCGAAGTTCTCCATATTGCAGACGGTGATACAGTTGTCAAAGCGGTCGCGCACCACCTCGTACTCTATCTCTTTCCATCCCTTCAGGCTCTTCTCTATGAGCACCTGTGGCGAGAACGAAAATGCCTTTTCGCACAGGAGGCGCAACTCGCCCTCGTTGTCGCAAAAGCCTGAGCCAAGCCCGCCCAAAGCATAGGCGGCACGCACAATGACAGGATAGCCCAGACGGCCGGCGGCCTGAAGGGCCTGCTCCACAGTGTCCACAGCCTCGCTGCGGATGGTCTTCACCCCTATCTCGTCCAGGCGGTGAACAAAAATTTCACGGTCTTCCGTGTCTATGATGGACTGCACGGGAGTGCCAAGGACCTTCACGCCGTAGCGGTCAAGCACACCACTCTTGTACAATTCCACGCCACAGTTGAGCGCCGTCTGTCCGCCGAACGAAAGGAAAATACCGTCCGGGCGTTCCTTGGCTATGACACGCTCTACGAAATAGGGCGTCACGGGCAGGAAGTATATCTTGTCGGCAACGCCCTCCGAGGTCTGCACTGTGGCTATGTTGGGATTGATAAGCACGGTCTCAAGGCCCTCTTCCCTGAGGGCCTTGAGTGCCTGGCTGCCGGAGTAGTCAAATTCTCCTGCTTCGCCTATCTTTAAGGCTCCCGAACCCAGGAGCAGGACTTTGTGTATGGTGAGGTGAAACATGTCAGGATAATCGGATTAGTCTTTATATTATATATAAGAGGTGTAGTTATCTCATGTAGGGGAGGAAGTTGGTGGAGCTGTCACAACATGCTTATGAAGTCGTCAAAGAGGAACTGCGTATCGGTGGGGCCGGCGGCAGCCTCGGGATGGAACTGCACGGAGAACCATGGCTTGCCGTTGTGGCGTATGCCTTCGTTGGAACCGTCGTTCATGTTCTCGAAGAGCGGTTCCCAGTCGGCCGACAGGGTGGAGGCATCCACGGCATAACCATGGTTCTGGCTGGTAATGAAGCAGCGGTTGGTTCCCGTCATCCCCACCGGCTGGTTGTGGCTACGGTGGCCATACTTCAACTTATATACCTTGGCTCCCCCGGCCTTGGCCAGAAGCTGGTTGCCCATGCAGATGCCGAAGATGGGCTTGTCCGCCTGCATGGCCTTGCGTATGTTGTCCACGGCCTGTGGGCAATTATCCGGGTTGCCCGGACCGTTGGAGAGGAAGAGGCCATCATAGGACAAGACGTTGAAGTCATAGTCCCATGGCACGCGCACAATCTCCACGCCACGCCTTTGCAGGCATCGGATGATGTTCGCCTTCACCCCGCAATCCACCAGCACCACCCTCTTGGGCGCGCCCTCGTTGTAGCGGATGACCTCGCGGCAACTCACCTTTTCCACATAGTTCTCGCTGCCATAATCCGGAAAGGACGCCGGGGAGGCCTGGTCTCCCTCTATTTCTATGCGCCCCATCATCACGCCATGCTCACGGAGCAGTTGTGTGAGTGCGCGCGTGTCTATGCCTGTGATGGCAGGCACATGTTCACGCCGGAGCCATTGTCCCAGACTCTCCCTGGCATTCCAATGGCTGTAATCCGTGCTATAATCGCTCACAATGAGGGCTTCGGCATGTATGCGCCCGCTTTCCCACAACTCCGGGGCCGGCACGCCATAGTTGCCCACCAGGGGATAGGTAAGCACCATAATCTGGCCCGCATAGGAGGGGTCGGTGAGGCTCTCAGGATAACCGGTCATGGCCGTGTTGAAGACCACCTCGCCGGCCGTTCCCCGAGGCGCACAGAAGGAATAGCCGCAGAAACGTGTGCCGTCGTCAAGAATCAATGTTGCCTTATTCATGATGTTCTATATAGTCTATAAATGATTGGTTCAGGAGTCTGAGGCCACCGGCGTTGGGATAGTCGCCACTGAAGTACCAGTCACCTGTATGGGCGGGGCAAGCCTGATGAAGGCCGTCAAGGGTCTGGAACACCAGTTCCACCCGTGCCTGTATGCCGGCAGGGGTGAGCAGTTCCACCATCTTGGCCGACACCTCCTCGTCGGAAAAGGGGCTGTATATGTCCTTCACGTAGTTCATCATTTGCTCCTTGGGCAGGCATTCCTGCTCCTTGCACCGGCGATAGGTGGCGTCGATGATGCTGTCCATGCCACGTTCCCTGAGCAGGGCGATGGCCGCCCTGAAGGCAATGAACTGCTGCATGCTGGCCATGTCTATGCCATAGTAATCGGGATAGCGCACTTGGGGCGAGGAGGAGACGATGACTATCTTCCGTGGGTGCAGACGGTCCAGGATGCCTATGATGCTCTGGTGTAGCGTGGTGCCACGAACTATGCTGTCGTCTATGATGACGAGGTTGTCCTCATAGGGACGGATGCTGCCATAGGTGACATCGTAGACATGGGCAGCCAGGTCGTTGCGGCTGTTGCCCTCGGCTATGAAAGTGCGGAGCTTGATGTCCTTGATGGCCACCTTCTCGCTGCGGATGCGCATGGACAGGATGCGTTCCAGTTCCTGACGGTCGGGCCTGTGGCCCAAGGCGTCGATCTCGCGTACCTTCAGGCTGTTGAGATAGTTGTCCAGTCCCTCCAGCATACCATAGAAGGCCACCTCGGCCGTGTTGGGTATGAAAGAGAAAACGGTGTGCTCTATGTCGTGGTCCACAGCACGTAGAATGGCAGGGATGAGATTGCGTCCCAAGGCCTTGCGCTCGCGATAGATGTCCATGTCGCTGCCTCGGGAGAAGTAGATGCGCTCGAAAGAACAGGGGCGCACCTCCCGCGGAGCGTTGATCTGCACCAGGCGCATCCCCCCGGCCTTGTTCTGTATGATTGCCTGTCCCGGTTGCAGTTCGTGGATTTCCTCGGCATGGACATTCAGGGCCGTCTGTATCACTGGACGCTCCGAGGCAAGTACCATCACCTCGTCGTCCATGTACCAGAATGCAGTGCGTATGCCCCAAGGGTCGCGCACCGCAAAAGAGTCTCCGCTGCCCGTGATACCACAGATGACATAGCCGCCCTCCCAGTCCGGAGAGGATGTCCTCAAGACGTTCTGCAGGTCGAGGCGCTGCTCTATTGCGTGGGTCAGCTCGATGCCCTGAAAGCCCTCCGCCCTGCACTGTTCATAGAGACGTTCCACCTCTCGATCCAGCCTGTGCCCCACCTGCTCCAGCATGATATAGGTGTCGGCATACTTGCGGGGATGCTGCCCCGATGCCGTTATCTTGGCAAAGACCTCGTCCACGTTGGTGAGATTGAAGTTACCGCACAGAGCCAGGTTCTTGGCCCGGTAGTTGCTGCGGCGCAGGAACGGATGAATGTAGTCCAGACCGTTGCGGCCCGTGGTGGAATAACGCAGATGTCCCATATACAGTTCGCCGGCAAAAGGCAGCTGCCTCTCGGCCAGGCCGGCATCGGCAAGCTGCTCGGTAGTGAGACCGGCATAGTGACGGTGCACAGCCCCGAATATCTCGGAAATGGCTCCCGTACCCACGGCACGCTCGCGGAACATGTACTCCTCACCCGCCGTGGCATTCATCTTCACGCAGGCAAGTCCGGCCCCCTCCTGGCCGCGGTTATGCTGCTTCTCCATCAAGAGATACAGTTTGTTCAGTCCCCACATCCATGTACCGTACTTCCTTTGATAGTGATCCAGGGGCCTCAGAAGCCTGACCAAGGCCACCCCGCATTCGTGTTTCAACTGTTCCATCTCGTGTGTCTTGTGGGTGCATCCCACGATCTATACCTTATTATATTATAGGGGTTCGTCTGACCATTTCCGTCTGTGTGGTTCCATATTCACGTTTATCGTGCTCGATATTCACGTTCATTCATCGCGATATTCACGTTTATCCGACTCGATATTCACGATTGTTCAGGCCACGGTCGGCAGCCCCTTGCGGCCGTCCCTTCGGACACGGAGCCACATCCACACGGCAAAGGTACGCCTTTATCGGCATTGCGCAACCCCGGGTGACGTTAATTCAACAAAGGAAAGCCGCGGTGGTTTCAATCTGCAAGCACCGGCACAGGATTTGATTTCAATTTGCACCCCTCCTTTACACCGTGCGTGATTTTTGACAATTCCGATGACTTTTGTCTCGATTTTTCGGCGATTTGATGTCATAAGTTCAGCTGTTTCTTCCTACCTTTGCACCATAGAACTTCAAAAACGACACCGTCCGGTATGGCACTATTGAATGAGTTTTTTCTGGAATTGCCCATGGAAGGCCTTTTCTCCGACATGGCAAAGCGGATCAACGCATTCAGAATCATCCGCCCCAACGTGAGGCTCACAGACATGGGTATCAACGATATGACAAATCCCATGCCGCCAGCCGTGACAGAAGCCATGCACAAAGCCGTGAACGACATGGCCGACAACACAAAACTCAACGGCAACGGCCCGGAACAAGGATATGAGTTCCTCAGGGACGCGGTCATCAAGAACGACTTCAACCCGCGTGGCATACACCTGATACCTAACGAGATCTTCATCAACGACGGTGTGAAGAGCGAGATAGGCAACATAGGGGACGTGCTCAGAGGAGACAACACGATAGGGGTAATGGACCCCATATACCCCATATACATCGAAAGCAACGTCATCTCCGGAAGGGCCGGCATCTTCAGCGGGGGACGATGGAGCAACGTGAGCTACATGACGTGCAACGAGGCCAACGGCTTCACGCCAATGCCGCCAGAATACCCGATAGACATAGTGTACCTGTGCTCGCCCAACAACCCCAGCGGTGCGGCATATAGCAAGGGGCAGCTGAAGAAATGGGTGGATTATGCTCTGAAGAACAACACGCTCATTCTCTTCGATGCCTCCTACGAAGCATACATACAGTCACCGGACATCCCGCACTCCATCTACGAAATCCGAGGGGCAAAGAAAGTGGCAATAGAGCTGAGATGCTTCTCACGTACGGCGGGGTTCTCTGACCTGAGATGCGGATACACCGTCATACCCAAGGAGCTGACCATACAAACACTTGACGGAAGAAAGGTGCAGATGAACGCCATATGGAGCCGCAGACAAAGCATCAGGTCCGGGGGCGTATCATATGTCACGCAGTGTGCAGCAGCGGCAACATACTCGGACGCGGGCAAGGAACAACTGCGACGGACACGGGAATACTACATGGACAATGCAAGGCTGATGAGGCGGGTGCTATCCAATATGGACATGAAAATTTACGGCGGCGAACACATACCCTACCTGTGGATAAAGATACCTCCCGGCATGTCGTCGTGGAACTTCTTCGAGAGGCTTCTCTACTGCACAAACGTCATCTGCACGCCCGGCAACGTATTCGGACCTGGAGGCGAGGGATATGTGAGGCTCAGTGCCTTTGCCCGACGGGAAGACTGCGAGGAGGCCGTGAGGCGCATGAAGGACTGCCTCGGATAGAGACCCGAAGGATATGCCAGGAACATAACACTTTCACACAAACTTTACGATACTGACCACACGGTCCCGTCCCGCAAGGGATGGGGTAAGGGGATACTTATTCTCCATACAAACGTTTCAACCACACAAAAAAAGCAACAGCAACATGTCAGAACTACGATTCAACGTGGTGGAGAGTGCCTTCAGAAAAAAGGCAGCCACAGTGGAAATTCCAAAGTGCAGACCGCAGGAATACTTCGGCAAGTATGTCTTCGGCCGCGAAAAGATGTTCCATTACCTTGACGCCGAAACCTACGAGGCCCTTGTCAATGCCATAGACAACGGTGCGCCGCTCAACCGCAATGTGGCGGACAGTATTGCCGAAGGCATGCGCCAATGGGCCACGGAACTGGGTGTGACACACTACACACACTGGTTCCAGCCTCTGACCGAGGGCACGGCCGAGAAACACGACTCGTTCATGGAGCCCAACGGCAAGGGCGGCATGATAGAGGAGTTCTCAGGCAAGTTGCTGGTACAGCAGGAGCCTGACGCATCGTCCTTCCCCAACGGCGGCATACGCAATACGTTCGAAGCCAGAGGCTATTCGGCATGGGACCCTTCATCGCCAGTCTTCGTGGTGGATGACACCCTGTGCATACCCACCATCTTCATAGCCTACACAGGTGAGGCCCTGGACTACAAGGCTCCACTGCTTCGCGCACTCAGTGCCGTGAACAAGGCCGCCACGGAGGTATGCCACTACTTCAATCCCGAGGTGAAGAAGGTGGTGGCCTACCTCGGATGGGAGCAGGAGTACTTCCTGGTGGACGAGGGCCTCTACGGTGCGCGTCCCGATCTGCTGATGACAGGACGCACGCTCATGGGTCACGAGGCTTCCAAGAACCAGCAGCTCGAAGACCACTATTTCGGTGCCATACCGCAGCGCGTGGTGGCCTTCATGAAGGACCTGGAGATACAGGCACTGCAACTGGGCATCCCTGTGAAGACACGCCACAACGAGGTGGCGCCCAACCAGTTCGAGCTGGCTCCCGTCTTCGAGGAGTGCAACCTGGCCGTGGACCACAACATGCTCATCATGTCCCTGATGCGCAACGTGGCACGCAATCACGGTTTCAGGATACTGCTCCACGAGAAGCCTTTCAAGGGTGTGAACGGCTCTGGCAAGCACAACAACTGGTCCCTGGGCACCGACACGGGCGTGTTGTTGATGTCGCCCGGCAAGACGACCGTGGAAAACCTGCGCTTCATCACTTTCGTGGTCAACACCCTCATGGCCGTCTACCACCACAACGGCCTCATCAAAGCCTCCATCATGAGTGCCGACAATGCCCACCGCCTGGGTGCCAACGAGGCTCCTCCTGCCATCATCTCCTCTTTCCTGGGCTCACAGCTGTCTTCGGTTATGGCACAGATAGCGGAGAGCGAGTCCACCGAAGACATATCCCTCTCCGGCAAGCAGGGCATGAAGCTGGACATACCGCAGATACCGGAACTGATAATAGACAACACGGACCGCAACCGCACCTCGCCTTTTGCCTTCACCGGCAACCGCTTTGAGTTCCGCGCCGTGGGTTCGGCGGCCAATTGTGCCAGCGCCATGATTGCCCTGAACTCGGCCGTGGCGGACCAGCTGAACAGGTTCCGGGCCGAAGTCGATACCCTCACCGCCAAGGGCGAGCCTCAGATGCAGGCCATACTGAAGGTCATCCGTCGATACATCAAGGAGTGTGCCCCCATCTGCTTCGACGGCAACGGCTACTCCGAAGAATGGAAACAGGAGGCTGCCCGCCGCGGTCTGGACTGCGAAACCAGCTGCCCGGTAATCTTCGACAACTATCTGCGCCCGGAGAGCGTGGCCATGTTCGAGGCCACCGGCGTAATGAGCGAAAAGGAACTCAAGGCACGCAACGAAGTGAAGTGGGAGATGTACACCAAGAAGATCCAAATTGAGGCCCGTGTGCTGGGCGACCTGGCCATGAACCACATCATACCCGTGGCCACAGAGTACCAGAGCAAACTCATAGACAACGTGCACAAGATGATGGACATCTATACCCTGGAGACGGCAGACAGGCTCTCGGCCGAGAACAAACGCCTGATAGAGGAGATTGCCGAACACACTCTCTACATCACGGAACACGTGGAGGCCATGGTGGAGGCACGCAAGGCTGCCAACCGCATTGCCGAAGAGCGCGAGAAGGCCGTGGCCTACCACGACACCATAGCCCCCATGCTGGAGCAGATCAGATACCATATCGACAAGCTGGAACTGATAGTGGACAACCGGATGTGGCCCCTGCCAAAGTACCGCGAACTGCTTTTCGTCAGATAACAGGATTGCTTTATGCGACATATCGTCCCTTTAGGTTAGTTCGGGTTGGAGGAGAGGAAAAGCGGCGTATCATGCTTCGGTACGCCCTCCTTTCCCTCTTCCATTTTGAAGCCACGGTGGACGGCAAGCCCATGGATAAGCATCCACATATACACATAACCTCCCCCTAATTGATACACTATGTGCGGAATCGTTGGCATATTTCAAATCAAGCAACAGAACGAGGCTTTGCGACAAAAGGCCTTGAAGATGTCCCACACCCTGCGCCATCGCGGCCCGGACTGGAGCGGCATATACGTAGGCACCTCGGCCATCCTGACTCATGAACGCCTGTCCATCGTAGATCCGCAGAGCGGAGGGCAACCCCTGTATTCGCCAGATGGCAAGCAGGTGCTGGCCGTCAACGGCGAGATATACAACCATAAGGAGCTGCGCGCCCGTTACGAAGAGCGGTACACATTCCGTACCGGCAGCGACTGCGAGGTGATACTTGCACTGTACCGCGACAAGGGTACGGACTTCCTGGAGGAACTGAACGGCATCTTTGCCTTCGCGCTCTACGACGCGAACAGGGACGAGTTCCTCATCGCACGTGACCACATCGGCATCATCCCCCTCTACATTGGCAGAGACAAAGACGGCATCGTCTACGTGGCCAGCGAACTGAAAGCCTTGGAGGGTGTGTGCAACATCTACGAACCATTCCTGCCCGGCCACTACTACTGGAGCAGAACGGGCGAAATGAAACGGTGGTATCGCCGCGAATGGACGGAATACGACAATGTCAAGAACAACCCCGCCTCGGCCTTGGACCTGAGGCATGCCCTGAAAGCAGCCGTCAGGAGGCAGTTGATGAGCGACGTGCCATACGGCGTGCTTCTGTCGGGCGGTCTGGACTCGTCCATCGTCTCTGCCATAGCACGGCAGTATGCCGCCATGCGAGTGGAGACGGGCAGCAAATCCGCCGCCTGGTGGCCACAGTTGCACAGCTTCGCCATAGGCCTGAAAGGTGCTCCAGACTTGGCCAAGGCGCGTGAAGTGGCCGAACACATAGGCACGGTGCACCACGAAATAAACTATACCATACAGGAAGGACTGGATGCCATCAGGGACGTCATATACTATATCGAGACTTACGACGTGACCACCGTCCGTGCCTCCACCCCCATGTATCTGTTGGCGCGTGTCATCAAGTCCATGGGAATAAAGATGGTGCTGAGCGGCGAGGGTGCCGACGAGATATTCGGAGGTTACCTGTATTTCCACAAAGCCCCCGATGCCAAGGCCTTCCACGACGAGACGGTGAGGAAGCTTGGCAAACTGTACCTCTACGACTGCCTGCGTGCCAACAAATCCCTATCCGCATGGGGAGTGGAGGGGCGCGTGCCATTCCTGGACAAGGAATTTCTGGATGTTGCCATGCGGCTGAACCCCGAGGCCAAGATGTGCCCGGGAACGGTAATAGAGAAGAAAATCCTCCGTGAGGCCTTTGCCGACATGTTGCCCGAGAGCGTGGCATGGCGCCAGAAGGAACAGTTCAGCGACGGTGTTGGCTACAGCTGGATAGATACCCTTAAGGGCATCACCGAAGAAGCTGTGACGGACGAACAGATGGCCCATGCCGCCGAGCGTTTCCCCATCAACACCCCTCTCAACAAGGAGGAATACTACTATCGCACCATCTTCGAGGAGCACTTCCCCAGCCGTAGCGCGGCCCTCAGTGTGCCCCACGAGGCCAGCGTTGCCTGCTCCACCGCCATCGCCCTCGAGTGGGACAAGGCCTGGAAAGGACAGAACGAACCAAGCGGACGAGCCATCCGAGACGTACACAACAATGCCATATAGACGGGCAACACAAACATCCTTTAGGTAAACACACATTATATATAGTAGCGCACACGCGCGTAAAACCCATACCACATCATCATGTCACGCACCATTCCCTTTACCAAAATGCACGGACTCGGCAACGACTACATCTATGTCAACACCATGCTACACCCCATAGACCATCCGTCAAGGGTTGCCATGCTATGGAGCGACAGGCACACGGGCATAGGCGGCGATGGTCTGGTGCTAATAGGCAGCAGCCGGGTGGCCGACTTCTCCATGCGCATCTTCAATGCCGACGGCTCTGAGGCCATGATGTGCGGCAATGCCAGCAGGTGCATAGGCAAGTATGTCTACGACAAGGGACTCACCGACAAGACGGACCTCACTCTGGAAACCCTCTCGGGCATCAGACATCTCTCGCTCCATGTGGAGAACGGAGAGGTGGCGACCGTCACCGTGGACATGGGCATCCCTGTGTTCCGCAATGCCGTACAGGTGGCCGCCCCGGACAACAGCCTGCGGGAATACGGGTTCAAGATAGACGAGCAGACCCTACCCGGCACTTACGTCTGCATGGGCAATCCACATCTGGTCATCTTCACCGCAGATGCGGAACAGGTGCCACTCGGGCAACTGGGGCCGCAACTGGAAAACCATCCCTTCTTCCCACAGCGCACCAATGTAGAGTTTGCATCGTTCCGGCCCGACGGGTCCATACGCATGAGGGTGTGGGAACGTGGCTCGGGCATCACACGTGCCTGCGGTACGGGAGCCTGTGCCACGGCAGTGGCGGCAATAGCCACACACCACACCGGACAGCGGCTCCTTGGCATACACATGGACGGAGGCAACCTGGACGTGCGCTGGGACAAGACCGACTCGCACGTCTACATGACCGGCACCGCAAGCCTCGCCTTCGAGGGCACAGTGACTTTGTAGAATCATCAACCTTCAAAACAACACATCTCCCATGTCTCTCATCAACGAAAACTTCCTCCTGCTCCCCGGCAACTATCTCTTCTCCGAGATAGCCAAGAGGGTGAGTGCCTTCAAGGCAAGCAACCCGAATAAAAAAGTCATCAGTCTGGGTATCGGAGACGTCACCCAACCACTGCCCCAGGCTTCCATCAAGGCCATGGCAGATGCCGTCAGCGAGATGGCAGACTCCAGCACGTTCCGCGGCTACGGTCCCGAGCACGGTTATGACTTCCTCATAGAAGCCATCATCAGGAACGACTATCTCCCCCGTGGCGTGAAACTTTCCCCATCGGAGGTCTTCATCAGCGATGGTGCCAAAAGCGATTGCGGCAACATCGGCGACATCCTCAGCACGGAGAACAGCATAGGGGTGACGGACCCAGTATATCCAGTCTATATCGACAGCAATGTCATGTGCGGACGTGCCGGCACGCCAGCAGCAAGGGGATGGAGCAACGTCATGTACATGCCATGCACCCGAGACAACGACTTCAAGCCTCAAATTCCCGACCGCCGCATAGATATCCTCTATCTCTGCTACCCCAACAATCCCATGGGAGTGGTGCTCAACAAGGAAGAACTGAAGCAATGGGTGGACTATGCACTGGCCAACGACTCCATCATCCTGTTCGATGCCGCATACGAAGCCTACATCCAGGACCCCTCCATCCCGCACTCCATATACGAGATTCCTGGAGCCAAGAAGTGCGCCATAGAGTTCCGCAGTTTTTCCAAGACGGCCGGGTTCACCGGTGTGAGATGCGGATACACCATAGTACCAGAGGAACTTACGGCTGCTACCAAGGACGGACGTCGCATACCGCTCAACCAGTTATGGAACCGCCGTCAGTGCACCAAATTCAATGGTACCAGCTATATCACACAACGCGGCGCCGAAGCCATCTACACACCGGAAGGCAAGGAGCAAGTGAGGCAGACTATCGGATACTACATGGGCAATGCCAACATCATGCTCGAGGGCTTTGCCCGACTTGGCATGGAAGCCTACGGCGGCGAGAACGCTCCATACATTTGGCTCAAGACACCCCAAGGACTCAGCTCTTGGCAATTCTTTGACCGGTTGCTCTCCACGACCAACATCATCACCACCCCAGGCATAGGCTTCGGTCCCAGCGGCGAAGGCTACGTGCGCCTAACGGCCTTTGGGCGCCGCGAGGACTGCTGCGAGGCCATGGAAAGGATTGCCACCACGGCATAGTCCCCCATTCCACCCTGAACTACACCATCATGCGGCATGGCCTATCAGAGCGGTTTTAGTCGCAGACACCAATTTCTTCCATGGACAGTGCATAATCTCGTTATTTATGCCTAACTTTGCAGCAGCCAAAAGAATAGCGCATGGACAACTATCAACTTGACAGTATGGACGAGCAGATACTCGGCATGCTGATACACAATGCACGAACACCATTCCTGGAGATCGCCCGAGCCTGCGGCGTGTCCGGCACGGCCATACACCAGCGTGTACAGCGACTCACATCGCAGGGCATCATACAAGGCACCGAGTACCGTATAGACCCAGCCCGCATAGGATATGGCACATGCGCATTCGTGGGACTGAAGATGAGCGACGACACCGACCTGCGGAAGATAGTGGATGCCCTGAGGGACATCCCCGAGGTGGTGGAGGTACACTGCACGGGCGAGGAATACGACCTGCTGGTAAAGCTCTATGCCCACGACAACAGCCACCTGTTCGAACTCATCCACATGAAGCTACGTCCCCTGGGGCTTGCACAGAGCAAGGTGATAGTGTCCATGCGCATGGTGCTGCAGAAGCAACTCAGCGTGTTCTGACAGAGCAGAATTCCCTCTCCTACAAAGCGTAGATATAGACATCGCCGGTCAACGAGGCCAGTCCGTAGCGGAGATAACACGCACGCCAGATGGAACTTAGACACGCGGCCGTAAACCTTATGGCCGCAGGGCGTATGTTCCGATTGACACGGGTCGTATGGCTTCATGACAGGCAGACGCAAGTTTTGTGCCGCAAACGCTTGCCGTTTCCGTTTTTCTTTGTACCTTTGCACCCGAGTTACATAACGAATGTGGATAGATTTGGGCTGCTTGCAACCACAGAAAAAAATGCTAAAAGGAGAAGATCCGCCTGTCGCCACGAGGCAGAGCATGGGACTTCGAGGCATTCCGCCCTATTTCTTTCCCCATACCATTACTAATTAAAACCATTTAATTATTAAGCATTATGGGTTACCTTTTCACTTCCGAATCCGTTTCCGAGGGACATCCCGACAAAGTTGCCGACCAAATTAGCGACGCCGTGTTGGATAAACTGCTGGCCTTTGACCCCGAGTCCAAGGTGGCATGCGAGACATTGGTCACCACAGGACAGGTGGTGCTGGCCGGAGAAGTAAAGACGCAGGCCTATGTGGACCTGCAGCGCATAGCCCGAGAGGTGATAAACCGCATCGGCTACACAAAGAGCGAGTACATGTTTGACGGCAACTCGTGCGGTGTGTTCAGCGCCATACACGAACAGAGCGGCGACATAAACCGTGGCGTGGAGCGCGCCGAACGCGAGAACCAAGGTGCCGGCGACCAGGGCATGATGT
>DBLZ01000086.1 GCA_002297545.1 Prevotellaceae bacterium UBA711
GCCGAAGGCTCTTCCGACAGGATACCGTGTACCACCTTGGACGTCGGCGCGGGGCTGAAGCCCAGCATTGTCAGGGCCTGGATAGCTTCGTCGGCCACTTCTCCATTGATGGATGGGGCAGAGTTTCCGCCACCCTGTCCGTCGGCCGACGTGGCATCTGCGGCCAAAGCCATTATCTTGTCGCCCAGATCCACGATGATGCGTTGCGCCGCCTTCGGGCCGATGCCCTTGACCTGTGTCAGCATCTTGGCATTGCCTCCCGAGATTACGTTGCATAGTTCCTTGGGCGACATGGCCGACAGGATCATGCGTGCCGTGTTGGGGCCGATGCCGCTGACAGTGATAAGGAGCAGGAAGACATCGCGCTCCACCTTGGACGCGAAGCCCCACAGTTGGAACGCATCCTCGCGTATGGCCTCGTATATCCACAGTTTTGTCTCCTCCTTGCCCTGTATGGCGGCATAGGTGTTCAGGGTGATGTTCGCACCGTAGCCCACTCCCATGCACTCCACTATGGCCATCGTGGGCTCCAGTTCCGCCAGCTTGCCTTTGAGATATTCTATCATAGTTCCTTCGTGTTTATGGAACAAAGATACGATAAATTGCGTTAATCCCTTGTTATTCTCGGCCAAAAAGCGTACTTTTGCACAGATTTAAGCATTAAGTGCACAAATTGACATGAAACTGAACATTATCGTCCTTGCTAAGCAAGTACCCGACACGCGCAACGTAGGCCCGGATGCCATGACACCCGAGGGCACCGTCAACCGCAGCGCGCTGCCGGCCATCTTCAACCCCGAAGATCTCAACGCATTGGAGCAGGCCCTACGTCTGAAGGACCAGAATCCGGGCTCCACAGTTACCGTAGTTACCATGGGTCCCGGTCGTGCCGCCGAGGTCATCCGAGAGGCCATGTACCGTGGCGCCGACGGAGGCTATCTGCTCACTGACCGCGCCTTTGCCGGTGCAGACACCCTGGCCACCAGCTATGCCCTTTCCGTTGCCATACGTCATATTGCCCCACAGGCGGATCTCATCATCGGCGGCCGTCAGGCCATTGATGGCGACACCGCACAGGTGGGCCCCCAGGTGGCAGAGAAACTGGGCCTCAACCAGATTACTTATACAGAGGAGATCCTTGCATGCGAGGATGGCATGATACGTGTCAAGCGCCATGTCGACGGCGGTGTGGAGACCGTGGAAAGCCCGCTTCCCTGCGTGCTGACCGTCAATGGCAGTGCCGCGCCATGCCGCCCGCGCAATGTGAAACTGGTCATGAAGTACAAGCGCGCCTTGGCTCCTATGGAGCTGCCTCAGGGTGTGGGCTACGGCGAACTGCCCTATGCAGCTGAGTACGACAAGAAGCCGTATCTGCGTCTCGGCCAGCTGACCTGTGCCGACGTGGATGCCGACCTCACACAGTGCGGACTGGCGGGATCGCCCACTAAGGTAAAGGCCGTGGAGAACATTGTCTTCAAGACCAAGGAGAGCAAGGTGCTGACGGGCAGCGATGGGGACATCAACGCCCTGGTGCAGGAGCTGTTGGCAAGTCATACAATAGGATAAGACGAGGGAGGACAAGACACTATGAACAACGTATTTGTATATTGCGAGATAGAAGGAACGCAGGTAGCGGAGGTGAGCCAGGAGTTGCTGACCAAGGGACGTAAGTTGGCCAACACCCTGGGCGTAAGGTTGGAGGCAGTGGCCATAGGACACGGCATCATCGGCAAGGTGGAGCAGCAGATACTGCCCTACGGTGTGGATCGCCTGCACATTTTCGATGCCGAAGGCCTCAGCCCCTATACCAGCAAGCCCCATACCGCCGTGCTTGTGAACCTGTTCCGTCAGGAACAACCACAGATATGCCTGATGGGCGCCGACGTGGTGGGCCGCGACCTGGGCCCCCGTGTCAGCAGCGCCTTGCACAGTGGCCTGACGGCCGACTGCACCGCTTTGGAGATAGGCCCTCACGATGACAAGAAAACGGGCAAGCACTACGACGCCCTGCTCTATCAGATCCGTCCTGCCTTTGGCGGCAACATTGTGGCCACCATCGTCAACCCCGAGAACCGTCCGCAGATGGCCACCGTGCGCTCCGGCGTGATGAAGGCCGAGGTGCTGGACGCCAATTACCCCGGTGAGGTAGTCATACAGGATGTGGCCAAGTTCGTGCCCGAGACGGAGTATGTCACCCGCGTCATCGAGCGTCACGTGCAGGCCGCCAAGAACAACCTGAAGGGCGCTCCCATCATCGTGGCCGGCGGCTATGGTGTGGGTTCTCGGGAAGGTTTTGCACAGCTCTACGAACTGGCACGTGTGCTGCATGCCGAGGTAGGCGCCAGCCGTGCCGCTGTGGATGCTGGTTTCTGCGACCACGACATGCAGATAGGCCAGACCGGTGTCACCGTCCGCCCCAAGGTGTACATCGCCTGCGGCATAAGCGGTGCCATACAGCATGTTGCCGGCATGAAGGACAGCGGCATCATCATCAGCATCAACTCCGATGAGAACGCACCCATCAACCAGATTGCCGACTACGTCATCAATGGCACCGTGGAGGAGGTCGTGCCCAAACTGATCAAGTACTACAAACAAAACAGCAAGTAAGCAAGTAACACACAATGGCAAATTATTATAGCGATATAAAGGAAATCAAGTTTGAACTTGAGAACAGCCCCCTGATGCAACGCATCGTGGAACTTAAGGAGACGGGCTATTCAGACAAGGATACCTGCGACTATGCCCCCCAGGACTTTGCCGATGCCATGGATTCGTACGACCGCATCCTGGACATCGTCGGCGACATCACTGGCAATATCGTGGCCCCCAATGCCGAGGATGTGGATGCCGAAGGCCCGCATCTGAACGCCGGCCGCGTCAGCTATGCCTCCAAGACCTATGACAACCTGGAGGCCATGAACCGTGCCGGGCTCAATGGCATGACCATGCCTCGCCGCTACGGTGGCCTCAACCTGCCCGTGACCGTCTACACGGCTGCCAACGAGATGGTGGCCACGGCCGATGCGGGCTTCGAGAACATCTGGTCTCTTCAGGACTGCATAGAGACACTCTATTGCTTTGGCAATGAGGAGCAGCGCCGCAAGTACATTCCGCGTGTATGTGCCGGCGAGACCATGTCCATGGACCTTACCGAGCCCGATGCCGGCAGCGACCTGCAGAGCGTGATGCTGAAGGCTACATACGACGAGGCAGAGGGATGCTGGCGCCTGAACGGCTCCAAGCGCTTCATTACCAACGGTGACAGCGACATCCACCTGGTTCTGGCACGCAGTGAGGCCGGTACCCACGACGGGCGCGGCCTGTCCATGTTCATCTACGACAAGCGCGATGGAGGAGTGGACGTGCGCCGTATAGAGAACAAGTTGGGCATACACGGTTCTCCCACTTGTGAACTGGTCTACAAGAACGCCAAGTGCGAGCTGTGTGGCGACCGCAAGCTGGGCCTGATCAAGTACGTCATGTCCCTGATGAACGGCGCCCGTTTGGGCATTGCCGCCCAGAGTGTCGGTCTCAGCCAGGCCGCGTACAACGAGGCATTGGCCTATGCCCGCGACCGCAAGCAGTTCGGCAAGGCCATCATAGAGTTCCCCGCCGTGGCCGAGATGCTCTCAAACATCAAGGCACGTCTGGACGCCGGCCGTGCCCTGCTCTATCAGACAGCCCGTTACGTCGACATATACAAGAACCTGGAAGACATCTCCCGCGAGCGCAAACTCACTTCCGAGGAGCGTCAGGAGCTGAAGCAATACTCCCGTCTGGCCGATGCGTTCACCCCATTGGCCAAGGGAATGAACTCGGAGTATGCCAACCAGAATGCCTACGACGGCATACAGGTGCACGGCGG
>DBLZ01000004.1 GCA_002297545.1 Prevotellaceae bacterium UBA711
GTGTGGCAATTTTGATTGCCATCGTGAGTATGAACATGCGACATGCATGGATGAATTATGGTATTACAGAGAACAAAGTTCTGACAGAAGTAGCAGCGGATGCCAGAAACGGTGCGACTACAATATGCGACACAAAATTCACTTACCAGACTGTCGTTCCGGATAGGGTAATACTTACAAATGAAATAAAAACCAATTGTGTTATAAGAACGGAGAGAGTCTATTACGAACTGAGCGCAAGCGGTATAGAGTATCCTGTTGTTACAGAGATAACAGAATGGTCTACAGGAGTAACAATTTTAAAGTTCCATGGAGAAGAATGCTCATACCATCATCTTCCATGCAAATCGAAATACTTTCGAGAGGATATTCCAAGCACGCAAATAAGATGCAGTGACCAAGTAAAACGCGGTTCTTGTTGTTATCCTCAAGAAGCCATTCGCAATTGCTCAGTTTTAGTTAAGATGCTTGTTACTACATAAAGAAACACATTGACGGATAAGCATAGGGAGTCCAAAGACACTTATGCTTATCCAAAATAAGAAGTTCTACATAGACCAATTGTGTATTAAGCGATGAAAAAGTCTTTGATTTGTATGGTGGTGTCATGCACCATGATATTGTCTTGCAAAAAAGTGCACGTAACAGAGTTAAGTCCAATGTCTTTAGACTACCCCGACTCCACTAAGGTACTGATGATTGAAGACAAGTACCCATACATGAAACTTGTCACAGACAAAGTTGTCCATCTGCAGGCAAAGGGAAAAGACAATACACAACCTTGTGGCATCATACAAAATGGTGAGTCCCTTGCTATGAGGTATCGTTATCTCCCTCTTGAAACCACAGATGAATGCCTGATAGGTCAGATTGACCAAATAGATTCTGATGGTTCGTCCATATTTATTTTTGATGAGAAAAACTATTCCGCCTATCGATTTTCATTAGAAGATGGCTCGTTTATATGCAAGTATGGAACACAAGGACGTGGTCCCGGAGAATACATCTCATTGAATTGCATGGCTATTGACAAAAAAAACAAGGAAGTTTGCCTGTTGGACTTTGAACTGTTTAAGCTGATGTATTTCAGCTATGATGGCGAGTTGTTACGGGAAGAACCGCAGTACTATGCATATAACAGGTTCTTCTATTGTGGAGATGCTCTAATTCTAAATACTGATAGAAATGAGAATCCCATGGCTCCGGCCATCAGTAATAATAGTTTGGTGTTAGCCCAACCAGACCAGACGCCTTTGTTCAAAGGATTCCCTCATAACTATAGTGATAAATTCAATTACACCATACACTATTCTTTGATCAAATGTAAAGATGATGTGTACTATACTCATGTGATGTCTGACACCATTTGGCAAATAAAACCTAACGGTGTATGTGAAGCCAAATATGTATTCAAATTCCAAGGAAGAGACAACCTCTTTGATGAAAACGATTTTCAACAAATCACAAATGAGGAATATGAACAGAGGAAGAAGGACATTGCTTACTATGCCGGTGACATCACCATTACCGATAATTTTATCCGGGCAGGCATATTCAATGGCCAGCCAATGCTATATAGTATCTCAACAGGGCATTACTATTATGGATATCCAAACAATCGTTACTTTGACGGACCTACTTCCTTTGAGGGTAAGTTTACGCTTGATGGCACTTCTTTCGTCGATGTGCTACAGCCTTTTCAACTTCTTCAGAATCATGAACTCGCTAAAGACATGTACAATGAGATTTCATACGATGCCTACTGGAACAAACGGCTGACAGAAGAAGAACGCCAATTGCTGCAAAAGATGACACCCGAGGACAATCCCATCCTGGTGATTGTGGATATAGAACCATTCTGATCAAACAAGAGATGAAAAAGAAGACGCTGCTTATTGCTCCAGCCATCGTGATTACCGCCTTGCTGTTCACTGCCTTGACATACTACAGCGGCCGTGTCAGCGAATATGAGATAGAGCACAGCCGCCTGACAAACTCCATTGTCAGGCTGGAGGACAAGTTGATGAAACAGGTAAGCGCTATACGGTATAAGTTGCCGGATAGCACTTGGGTATATAACAGACAGAAGGAGCGTGTGCTGTTGGCCTCAGTGGCAGAAACAGAACCGCGCCTATGTCTCTATGCCGACAGATTCCAGTGTGAATCCTGCTGGCAGGCGGAACTGGGCAGCCTGGCCTTTTACCAGAAGAAGGACAGCGGACTGCCTGCCCCTGCCCTGTTGGCAGCCAACTACAACATACGCGAGGTAAAGCTACTGGCACAGCGGAACAATACCGACATTCCGATGTATGTGACGGAAGAAATTCCCGTCCTGCAACATATTGCAAGGTTGAGAAAGCCTTTCTTCTTCGTACTGGAACCCGGAGGAGTGGTGTCGTCCGTCTACTTCCCCGACGAGCAGTCCATAACAAGCGATTCCACATATTTCACTACCATTGCCCGCCGGTACCTGAAGACGGTTGCCCCAACGGCACAAAGCACAGGCAAACAGAAAGGTTTCCATATCCCGGAGGCGGACATCGACCTGGGCGACATAGGCCTGAGGAAGAAGCAGGAGGTGGTGTTCAGCCTGGTAAATGATACAGACACGGCATGCGACATCCTGGACATACGCCTGTCGTGCAGCTGCATGATGCTGCAGAGCATGCCACAGCGTGTACTCCCCGGAGAAACGGGCGAGATAAGGGTGGACATCATACAGTTGTCCAAAGGACCGTTCAGCCGCACGATAGAGTTGAGAACTAGCAGCAGCGATGCACCGTACATGCTGAACATAAAAGGAAATGTGGTGTAGAAAAAGATACACGGGACGATATAATTCATCCCGTATTTAGAGGAATATCAGCCTCGGACAACAGTATGAGTGTCTCGGATAATGCAATGCACGGTACGGACAGTCAGCGTTCCAAACTTGAATAATGTACATGATTTAAGGACACAACGCGACTACTCAGACATACATTTTCATTTGTTTTAATTACATTATGACAAATGGAAATATATTAAACATCTAACAGACGGAGTCCAGCCCATACAAGTTTAATGTTAAATACTTAATCAATGGTTGTATAGGTACAGCGTTGATAATCCAATCATATTGGGGCTAAACAACTACTAAGGAGTATTCAAATGTCAAAAATGTATAATTGTATAAAAAACATCATGCCATGCATAATGACATCGTGTATGGTATTGTCTTCATGCAAGAGGGCAAACATGACTGAGGTAAGGCCATTTAACGCGGACTATATCGATAGTACACGTGTGTTGCTGGTAGAGGACAAGTATCCTTACATGAAACTTATAACGGACAAGGCAGTGCATTTGCAGGTCCGCGAGAAGGATGCTAAAAACAATATCATAGAATTCAACACGGAACCACTTAAAATGAAGGTGCGTTACCTGCCATTGGAAACCACAAATGAGTGTCTGGTGGGAGGAATCATATCTAAACTAGAATCCGATGATTTGTCCATCTTCATTTTCGATTATTACAATCGTCAAGTGTTGCGCTTTTCGCAAAAAGACGGCTCCTTTCTGAACACATTCGGCACACGAGGGCGTGGTCCGGGTGAGTATATGTCCATCAGTGACATGTCGTTGAACAGAAATAAAAAAGAAGTGTGCCTGATAGACAATGGTAATCTGAAGTATCTTTATTACAACTATGACGGACAATTCTTGAGAGAAGACCCTCTTTATTACTTTTATGAAAAGGTTGAATTTGTGGGCGACTACATGGTGCAGGATACATGGCGCAATGAAAACACCATGGTGCCAACGCTGAACAACAACCGCTTGGTATTTGCACGACAGTCAGACCAAACTCCCAAATACGTGGGCTTCCCGTATCCCGACCAAGTAGGCAAGGCGTTTGGGCAGGATATGAAGCATACCTTTGTCACATGCAATGAGGATGTCTATTACAACCACCTGCTATCCGACACTATATGGCAAATCATGCCAAATGGAACATGTGAAGCCAAGTTTGTTTTCAAATTCCCCGGCAGGGACAATCTGTTTGACGACAACGATTTTCAGAACATGTCCGGTGATGTGTATGCCCAAAAGACAGAAAAGGCATTCTGCTATTACCGTGACGACATACGCATTACAGAGGATTATGTACAGGCCGGCATAAACGGAGGTAAGGATTTGCTGTACTGCATTGCTACAGGGAATTACAGATACGGAACTCTGTTCTGTAATTGCTTCGGCAACAGACAGATTCTTAACGATATGTCCACTCTTAACGGCAAGTCTTTCGTGACAACGTTACAACCATTTGAGATTATCGAAAGCGTGAAGACGAATTCCAAAACATGGGATATGGGAAGATACGACGGATACTTTTGCAAAGAAAAGCTGAGCGAAGAAGAACGCCAGCTGCTGCAGAAGATGACACCCGAGGACAACCCCATACTGGTGATTATAGATATAGAACCGTTCTGATCAAAATGAAACAAGAGATGAAGAAGACGTCGCTGCTTATTGCTCCCGCCATCGGGCTTGCCGCCCTGCTGTCCACTGCCGTCACCTATTACAACGGTATTGTCACAGAATACGAAGTGCAGCACAGTCGTTTAACCAATTTATTGCCAGGATAGAGGACAAGTTGAAGAAACGGGTAAGTGCTATCCGGTATAAGTTGCCGGATAGCACCTGGGTATATAACAGACAGAATGAGCGTGTGCTGTTGGCCTCCATGGCATAAACATAACCGCGTGAAACGGGTGAGATAAGGGTAGACATCATACAGTTGTCCAAAGGGCCATTCAGCCGCACGATAGAGTTGAGAACCAGCAGCAGCGATGCACCGTACATGCTGAACATAAAAGGAAATGTGGTGTAGGGAAAGACAGAAGAGACGATATGCCGGAGCCTGCATGAAATGGGGACTGGCGGCATTGGTGCTGACGATGGTCATAGCACTGAGGGTGTTCGTGTTCGAGGTGGGAGTGGTTTCCACTGGGAGCATGGAGCCTGCCATACAGCCTACGGAGGTGATAGTGATAAACAAGCTGGCCTACGGTTGCAACCTCCCCCGGCGGTGGGCGGATATCCCGTTGCTGAACGTCTTCACATGGTCTGCGTATCTTCGTTTCCAGGACGAGAGGAACGATTGGGGATACAGGCGCGGGTGGGGAAAGCATTCCCCGCAGGAAGGCGATGTGGTGGTGTTCCTTTCACCGGACAATCAGTACACCATGCTGGTGAAGCGCATACACAGGGTGGTGGAACCGGGTACGGCCATACCCGTGGACTCTGTGCCTATGATGTGGAGGGAGATGGCAATGAGGGAGCACGTCCAAGTGGTCAACCGCCTGGGAAAAACATATATAGGAGGCAAGGCCTCGACACACTATGTCACACGCAGCACGTTCTACGACATGCGCGGCGACAACACAGGACATTCGCGGGACAGCCGCCGTTTCGGCCTCATCAACGAAGAGGCAGTATTGGGCAAAGCCGGCATGGTATTGTGGTCATGGGACAGCGATGCCGCATGGTGGAAGAAAATAAGATGGCACAGGATGTTCCGCACGATAAGGTGACAAAAAAATAAAGAAGCAGGTCATCAGACCGACAAACCGATGGTACCGTGCAGGGGAGAATACAGGGAACACAGACAGCGTGTCATTACACACGGACAAGAGGCCTCGTTGGCGCACCATTCCATATTCGTGAATTCATGCCACTATATTCACGAATTCCGGTTCTTGAATTCACGAATTCACACACGAGAATTCACGAATATCCAGCCTGCCCCTTTGGACAACCGGGGTCCACACCCACGGGTTCCCGCCCTGCAAGTGCAAAAGCGAAGTGCCACACGCACGATATAACTTCGGTTTAACGACCGATTGAAGATAATGAAACAAGAAACAGTAAAACTACGGATAGCTCTGGGCGTTGCCACCGTAGCAGTGGGCATTGCCTTCCTGCTGGTGGTGAATACCGGCCATGTGCTGAACGGCGACTATGCGCTGTATGTATGCCAGGCCAGAAAACTGCTGTCCGGAGAACAGTGGCAGGCCTATCAGGACATGGGGCGGATGCTGCAACTTTCCACCGATTCCCATTACTCCCCAATCCTGTATCCATGGGGCGTGCCGTTGCTGCTGGCCATGCCATGCAGGGTGTTCGGCATCAACTATTGGGTGTTCAAGCTGATGATAGCAAGTTGCCTGCTTGCCACCTTATTCATTTTATATAAGGACGCAGTCCGCAGCAAGGAATGGAGAAGCGGCATGTGGACGTTGCTGTTTGTGGGAATGAACGCCACCATCGCACTGTCTATCCATCGCGTGCTCAGCACCTTGCCCTACATGCTGTTCCTGCACCTGGCATTGCTGATGGCAAACAGATGGTTGCCTGCCGGCATCCTCCGCGGTAAGGCGCAATGGGCTTCCGCCACAGCCGTGGGAGTGGCCTTGTTCATGGCGGTGCAGATGCGCACGGAAGGGGTATTGCTGTTTCCGGCACTTCTGTTGCACCAACTGGCCAACATGAAATATGCCACAGGCATCCCGCGCAAGGAAAGATGGGCGGAGACACTTCTGCCTTATGGTGTGTTCCTTGTCCTGTTCCTCGGCACCCTCCCCTATCTGCCCGTAGGCTACATGGTACATGCCGGACATCCGCAGGATGTAGAGGTGTCGGCGTGGGGCAACTGGGCTTTTTATCTTACAGCCGCTCCGCAGTGTTGCCTGCCCTTCCTGCCATCCGGCAATGTGTGGGTGGCGGTGATTTTCTGGGGCATGGCAGGCGCAGGCATGTACACAGATCTGCACAGGCGCTCGGTAGCGGCTCCTGCCTACCTGTTGCTCAATATCATGCTGCTGGGGATCTGGCCATACAAAACGGAGCGTTACCTGATGCCGCTCGTACCCCTTTGCATATACTTCGCTGCACAAGGAACCGGCCTGATCTTCCGTTTCTTAAGAAGCAGGCAGGCATGGGTGACCGACGGGGTGCTGCTGTTCGGGCTGACATGCCAACTGGCCAACTGGGGCATGCGGATGCATTCCCTCAAGGATGAATATGACGAGATAAGGATGGATGTGACGGGAAAGAATGCCCAGGAGGCCTTTGCATTCCTGAGGGAACATGCACAACCCGAGGACATCGTTGCCTGCGGAGAGAGCCGCACCGTCTACCTGTATACGGGACTGCTGTCTTGCAACCTGTCGCTTTCCGTGGCTGACACTGCGGAGAAGGCCTCCTGGTACCTGGTCTTCAAGAACCGAGGAGACTATCTGCAACACACACCGAAAGAACTGGAGGACCATCCGGAACTGTTCCGTCGCGTATATGCCAACGATGACCTTATACTGTACAAAATAGTGCGCCCATGAACCGTAAAGACCGACAACATACAGAACTGTCCATAGTGATGCCATGCCTAAACGAGGAACGTACGCTGGCCACCTGCATAGGCAAGGCGCGTGCCTTCCTGGAACGTACAGGAATCCGCGGGGAGGTGATTGTGGCAGACAACGGCAGCAAGGATGCCTCGGTGGAGATAGCCAGGGAAATGGCAGACCGGGTGGTGCATGTGGCCCACAAAGGATATGGTCATGCACTGAACGGTGGCATAATGGCGGCCAAGGGGGAATATGTGGTGATGGGTGATGCCGATGACAGTTACGACTTCCTTGCCCTGGACGGGTTTGTGGGCCTGTTGCGGGAGGGAAACGATATGGTCATAGGCAACCGCTTCAGCGGAGGAATACGGAAAGGTGCCATGCCATGGCTGCACCGCTATGTGGGAAATCCCGTGCTGTCAGCCATAGGCCGCCTGCTGTTCCATAACAAGGTGGGCGACTACCATTGCGGACTGAGGGGATTTACGAAAGCAGCCTATCTGGAGATACATCCCGAGTGTGGAGGAATGGACTTTGCATCGGAGATGATAATAAAGGCCTCCATGCAGGGCCTGCGTATAGCCGAAACGCCCGTGACCCTGTATCCTGACGGGCGCAACCGCCCTCCGCATCTGAGAACATGGAGCGACGGATGCAGGCACATGAAACTAATGATGGAATTATTCTTGAAACGTAACAGAAAGAAATGAAACGAACTACCCGGATACCTTATATATATATTATGGGAAGTATCTTCCTGCTCCAGGCATGCCATAGGAAGGCAGAGCCGGAGATTGTTTACGAACCGACCGATGTGACTGTGGACGCGGACGAAGTGGACATAGGGGAAATAGGTCCCGGGACAAAGCACGATGTGAAATACAAGATACACAATTCGGGCAAGCACACATTGCATATCAGCAATGTCCTGCCATCCTGCGAATGTACCACGGCCAAGTGTGACAAGCAGGATGCCGAGCCGGGCGAACATGTGACGGTTACCCTTACCTATAAGGCGGAAGATTTCTCGGGATTTGTCTACAGGACGGCAGAGGTGGAATGCAACACGGAGGAACCGGTGATACTGACTCTGACGGGAACGATAAAATAACATGACGTGCATCTGATATTTGGAGTGACGCCTGCCTTGGCAAACCAATAAGTGATCTGAATAATGCTCATAGCCATACTGCACATTACTTACATGATTGCCAATGGCAGCGCCGCTCCAACCATCGGGGAGAACCTAAAACAAAACCACAAGAACATGAAAATATCACGAATACTACTTATGTGCACAGGCATGCTCACTGCCTGTTCGCAACCCAAAGAAAAGAAAGAGGAGAAGAACACGGAAGGCGTTACCGTCATTCTAAGCCAAGAAGAGGAATTGCCAGCCGTGGAGGTGGAAGTGTTGAGGAACGGGAAGTTTGCCCAGGAGATACTGAGCAACGGCATCCTGTCTTCGGTGAAGAAGGCAGACCTGTTTTGGAAAGCTTCCGGCATTATCACTCACATCCATGTACGTAACGGTGACAGGGTGAGGCATGGGCAAGTGCTGGCCGAAATAGACAAAGAAAAGTTGGAACTGTCCTTGCAACAGGCCTCAGACAGCAGGAAGCGGTCTTATCTGGACATGCAGGACTTCCTGATAGGCCAGGGCTACAAAATCAGCGATTCGCTGTCAGTACCGGATAACATTAAAGAACTTGCCTCCATGAAGAGCGGATACGGGCAGGCATGCATAAACTACAGGAGCGCCCAAATAGCCTTGCAGGAGGCCACCCTGACCGCCCCCTTTTCAGGCGTTGTAGCCAACCTCACGGCCAAGCCCTACAATCAGACCGGTTCCGGCGGAGCATTCTGCACACTTTTGGACAACAGCAGCATGGAGGTGGAATTCCCGGTCATGGAAAATGAGATACGTTCGCTGCGACAGGGAGATGCCGTACAGGTGGCCCTGTATGCAGACGAGGACGACAACGCACCAGGACGTATCGTTTCCATCAACCCGCTGATAGGCGAAAACGGACTTACCAAGGTGTGTGCCATAGTACCACAGACGCCCAAGCATTGGTTCGACGGCATGAAGGTGAGGGTGAACATACACAGGAACACAGACGGACATCTGGTGGTGCCCAAGGAGGCCGTGGTGGTACGCGACGGACGCCGCGTGGCATTTACGGTACGCAAGAGCAAGGCCTACTGGAACTATGTGACCATAGGCTATGAAAACAGTTCCAGCTATACGATAACCAAAGGCCTGAAGGAAGGAGACAGCGTGATAGTGTCTGGCAACCAGAACCTGGCACACTTTACTCCCATAGCCATTAAAAACAACTCCGCGGAATGATTGACTACCTACTGAAACGCCCCATCTCGGTATTCGTATCGTTCGCCACGGTCATCATGCTGGCCATGCTGGCCTATTTTCGCCTGCCCACTTCCCTGTTGCCGGACATTCCCATACCGGAAATCATAGTGCAGGCTTCTGCCGACAACCTGTCGTCGGAAGAGATGGAGCATGCTGTCATCACCCCCTTGCGCCAACGCCTGATGCAGATGGGGCACCTGTCCGACATACGCAGCATCACGCAGAACGAGAGCGGACAGATACGCCTGGTCTTTGATTACGGCACACGTATGGACCTGGCCTTTGTCGATGCCAATGAAAAGGTGGATGCCGCCATGAACTCATTGCCAAGAGGTACCAAACGGCCATTGGTGACAAAGGCCAGTGCCACTGACCTGCCTGTCTTCGACCTTGTGATGTCGTTCCACGGCGACACGCTGACGCAACCCGTAAACGAGGATGACTTCATACAGATGTGCGAACTGGCGCAGAATGTCATCAAGCGCAGGCTGGAACAGTTGCCTGAGGTATCCATGGTGGACATGTCCGGCCTGTGGGAAAGAGAGCTGTTCATTTCCGTGGACAAGGAGACCGTCGCCTCGCTGGGTATTACGGAAAAGGATATAGAGCGTGTATTCAACGAAAACAACATCGAGACCTACAATGCCGTAGTGAGGGACGGGGGCTTTGAGTTCAACATACGCTTCTCGTCCTCCGTGCGTACGGCCGAAGACGTGGAGAACCTGTACCTGAAACATGGCGGCAGGATACTCCGCATGAAGGACATCGCACATACTGAGTTCAAGCCGGGACAGGCACGGGGCGGAGTCTTCTACAACGGGAAACAGGCCCTGGTGCTGTCCATCATCAAGCATCCGGACGTAAAAATGGACGAATTGCAGGAGAACGTGGACAGAACGCTGGCCAATTTCCGCAAGGCTTACCCCAAGATAGAGTTTCACATAACCCACAACCAGTCGGAACTGCTGGATGTCACCATAGGCAGTCTGAAGCAGGACCTGTTGCTGGGACTGTTGCTGATTTTCCTGGTGACGCTGTTCTTCCTGAGGGATGTCAGGTTGCCGTTCCTGATAGGCACCACGCTGTTCGTGTCCCTTGTCATAAGTTTCGGTCTATTCTACATAGCCGATCTTTCGCTGAACATCATATCGCTTGTGGGACTGATTCTGTCGGTGGGCATGATGATAGACAACGCCATCATAGTTACCGACAACATCACACAATACCGGCAGGCGGGACTGAGCATAGACCATGCCTGCATAAAGGGCACCCAGGAGGTGATAACCCCAATGCTGAGTTCCATGCTGACGACGATAGCCGTGTTCCTGCCTCTGGTGTTCATCGGCGGCATATCGGGTGCCATATTCTATGACCAGGCACTCTCCATCACGTTGAGCCTGGCTGTGTCCTACGTCACAGCCATCACCTTCTTGCCGGTGTTCTATAAGATGGTGTTCAGGGGAAAGATCACTGCCGTTGCGGCACCACGCCACACGTTGCTGTTCACATGGTACGAGAAATGCATCAACTGGGTGTTCGCCCACAAAGTGCTGACCTGCATGGCCACGGTGCTTACCTTCCCCTTGTGCTACTTCCTGTTCGTGTGGATAGATAAGGAGAAGATGCCCTACATAACACATCAGGAGGCCGTGGTGGAGATAGACTGGAACGAGAGCATACACCTGGGCGAGAACGTGCAGAGGGCCAACAGGCTGATTGCCTTCGTTGGGGAACTGTCCGACAATAGCGTACTGTTTACGGGACAGCAGCAATTCCTGATAGGCAACAAGAGAAAACTGGGGACAACGGAGGCCAAACTCTATGCCCACATGACTGCGGGCAACACCCCGGAGGCTTTCGCGCAAGCGGTGGACTCATTCTTCAAACGCTATTATCCGAATGCCTTCTATACGGTGGCTCCACCCGAAACCGTGTTCGAAGACCTGTTCTCCACCTCGGAAGCAGACCTGACCATACAGCTGGTGCCGTACAACGAGTTGTGGAACTTCTCGTCGGACTCGCTGGCGCGTTTCGCACACGGTGTGGAGCAAGACATCATGGAGACGGTGTCCGTCCCGCCATATTCCAGCCATATACAAATCAACCTGGAACACGAAAAGATGCTTCTGTCGGGCGTGTCTGCCGACGAGGTAATACATACGATAAAGAACAGCCTTGGCGAAAACAAGTTCGCCACGTTGAGAAACTACACCCAGTACATTCCGGTGCAGATAGAGCGCGATGAGAAGAAGATAGCGGACATACTCAATACCACCTTCGTCAAAGGAGGCAGCGGTAGCGACCTATACCCGTTGCGCGAATTTGTCACGCTCTCCTACTTCACCGCCCCCAAGGAGATAGTGGCCGGAACGAACGGTATCTACATGCCCCTGCAGATAACCGATATGAAGAACGGTGACGTTACGGCAAGGGAGGTGCAGCGTGTCATGAGGGAACATCCCGAATGGAAGTATCTGCTGAGCGGAGCATACCTGCAGAACAAGGAGATGATAGGGGGCCTTGTAATGGTGCTGTTCATATCCATCATAATGATGTACCTGATACTGACGGCACAGTTCGAATCCTTCCTTCAGCCCCTCATCCTGCTGGCCGAGATACCCATAGACATAGCTGCCGCCCTGTTGTGCCTGATGGCTTGCGGACATACGCTGAACCTGATGTCGGCCATAGGAATCGTGGTGACGTGCGGCGTCATTGTCAACGACTCTATACTGAAGATCAACGTCATCAATGAACTGCGGGCAGAGAGTGTACCGCTGATGGAGGCCATACACGAGGCGGGAAAGAAACGTCTGCGCTCCATAGTAATCACATCGCTGACATCCATCCTGGCACTGGTGCCCATACTGTTCAGTTCGGACATGGGGTCGGAACTGCAAAAGCCCTTTGCCATAGCCATGATAGGTGCCATGACGATAGGAACCTTGGTGAGCTTGTTTATCATACCGTTGATATACGCCCTTATATATAAAGGAAAGAGCAACCAGGCAACACAGTCATAGACATAACCAAAGAAGAAGACAATCATGAAACACCTTATTATATATGCACTCCTGCCGATAGTGTGCCTGTGTCTTGCGCCACGCCAGCTCAAGGCACAGGCCGATGTTGCATTGCAACGGTACATGGAACTGACATTGGACCAGGTCATAGCCACTGCCATAGACAGTTCGCTGAACTCCATGTTGGCACAGAACCAGTTCCTGGCCAGCTACTGGCAATACCGTTCGTACAAGGCCGAACGCCTGCCGTCATTGTCGTTCAGTTCAACGCCGATACAATACTACCAGACCTTCGTGAAGCGATACGACTCACAGAACAACATAGACCTGTACAAACAGCAAAAGAGCATCTATTCTTCGGCCGGCCTGCGTGCACAACAGAACGTGGTATGGACGGGAGGCGTGCTCTCGCTCGAAACCAACCTGGACTTCCTGAGGAACTTTGGCATGGACACGTACACGCAGTTCTCTTCCGTCCCCGTACGTATAGGCTATTCCCAGTCGCTGTTCGGCTTCAACTCCTTCAAGTGGAGCAAGAAGATAGAGCCGCTGGAATACGAACGGGCGCAAAAGGTACTGGTGTACGAGTTTGAAAACATCGCAAGCACTGCCATAACATATTTCTTCAACCAGGCAATGAACCAGATGCTCTATGAGATGAGCGTGGTGAACGTGGCGCAATGCGACACCGCCTACCAGACCGGGCTGGAAAGGCAGAAGATAGGCAATATCACCCAAGCCGACCTGCTGGCCTTGAAGCTGAATGCCATCAATGCACGCAACAGGATGGAAAACACGAAGATGAACCTGGACAAGAGTACCTTTGCCCTGGCATCATTCCTCCGCTATGCACCCGACACCCAATTCAATCTCACGCTGCCTACCGACATTCCATCACTGACGATAGCCCCGGAAGAAGCTCTGGCATACGCAAAGAACGGCAACCCGAAAATGCAGGAACTGGCCTTGAATATACTGCGGGCACGCCAAAACCTGGAACGTGCCGAGAGGTCGCGCTTCTCCTCTTCCGTATCGCTCAGCGTGGGCTTCAACCAGGTTGCCGACCGCTTCAAGGACGTGTACAGCGATCCGTTGCGACAGGATGCCGTGAGCGTGTCTTTCAGCATACCCATACTGGACTGGGGAAGAAGCCGGGGACAGATAAATATGGCCAAAAGCACGCTGAACACAGCGCTTATCTCCAAGGAGCAGGCAGAAGAAGCGTTTGAGCAGGAAGTGATTCTGTCCGTGAAGGACTTCAACATGCGTTATGCGCAAATCATTTCGGCCCACGAAGCCCGCCAAGTGGCCGAACTGGCCTATGAAGCCACATACCAGCGCTTTCTCATAGGCAAGGCCGACGTAAACACGCTGAGCATAGCGCAAAGCCGGCGTACCGATGCCCAGCAGAGCTACATCAGTGCCATAGCCAATTACTGGGCTGGCTACTACGCCATAAGGAAGTACACACTGTACGATTTCCTCAAAGGCCGGCCCATAGACATATCCATAGACCGCATCCTTGCCAACAAACGGAGAAAATAGCATGTAATATGAAATTGCCCAAACGTCTGTCTTTCCCCGTACTCATATATTTCATCGCACTGTCCCTGGTGGGGCTGTGCCTCGTACCATGGTTGTCAATAAAGCTGGTACCGAGCCGCACCACGTCACAGCTCTCTGTATCGTTCTCCATGCACGGGCAGTCACCGCGTGTCATAGAAAGCAATGTCACGGCACAGATAGAGGCGATGCTGTGCCGCATCAGCGGTATAACCGACATACGGTCCACCACAGGCAACGGTAGCGGACGGGTGACGATATCACTGGACAAAAAAGCCAACATGGATGCCATACGCTTTGAGGTATCCACCGCCATCAGGCAATTGTGGCCTTCGCTGCCGGAAGGGGTGAGCTATCCGAATATAAGTGTGGGGTATTCCGATTCGCGCGCCACCTCTCCCCTGATTACCTACGTACTCAACGGCCCCGGCACTCCGTACAGCATACTGCAGTATGCGGACACGCACATACGTCCGCAGCTGACACGCATAGAAGGCATCTCCACGGTGAGCATCTCCGGGGCAACCGCCATGGAGTGGCAGTTGGAGTATGACAAGGACGCGCTGGTCAAATACGGCATAACGCCCAATGACATATCCGGTGCCATCTCGGCAAGGTTGGGCAACAGGTTCGTGGGTATGACGACACAGGCCGATACGATGTACTGCGCCGTGTACGTAAAGCCCTCGTTGGGCAATGGCGCGGACCTGTCCGACATCCCGGTGAAGAGGATTGAGGGAAAGATGGTGCGAGTGGGAGAACTGGCGAAGATCACCCATCAGGAGCAGAAAGCCCGTTCGCACCACCGCATCAACGGGCAGAATACCATCCACATGTCCATATACGCCAATGAACAGGCCAATCAGATAAAGCTCAGCCGGCAGATACGCAACAGTGTGGAGAACCTTACGAAAACGTTCCCCAAAGGCTATGAATTGCAACTGATTTCCGATTCGTCGGAGAGCATAAAGAAGGAGATAACGGACGTGGTGGTGCGTTCGGCCACGGCACTACTCATACTGTTGCTGTTCGTCTTCCTCATACACAGGGACCTGAAATACCTGACGGTCATCATGCTGTCCGTAGGAGCCAATATCGCGGTGTCGTTCATATTCTATTACTGGCTCGGCATAGAAATACAAATCTATTCCATTGCCGGCATCACCATTTCGCTGGGGCTGGTCATAGACAACATCCTCATCATGGCCGACCACCTGCTGCACCGCAACCGGATGAACATCTTCATGGCCATTCTGGCCTCCACGCTCACCACCATTGCCTCGCTGGCGGTGGTATTCTTTCTGGACGAGAAGACGCAACTCAACCTGTGGGACTTTGCCAGAGTGCTGATCATCAACCTGTCCGTGTCGCTGATGGTGGCCCTGCTGCTGGTACCTGCCCTACTCTACAATGCGCATCTGACAATAAAGAAGAAGCCCATGTCCGTCCGGCGCAAGCGGCACGTGGTGCGTTTCAACAGGTTCTATGGCCGCCTCATCACATTCCTGTGCCTGCACAAGAAACTGTGCTATGCCGTGCTGTTGCTGTCGTTCGGCATCCCGTCGTTCCTCATTCCCTCTTCCATCAAGGGCAAGGACACGCTGGCTACGGCGTATAGTACGGTGATGAGTTCCGACGCATGCAAGGTTGTCCGCTCCTACCTTGACCCGGCCATAGGCGGAAGCCTTCGCCTGTTCTTACAACGTTCCTCGTCCGGCCACAAGGGAATAGAACGTGACATTCCCACCCTGGCCATCCAGGCCACCCTGCCCAACGGCAGCACACTGGAAGAAATGAACAACACGGTGAAGAAAGTGGAACGCTCTATCATGCAGTTCAGCGGAGTGGAACAGTTCGAGACTTCCATCTATTCCCCACAGTCGGCCTATATCCGGGTATCGTTCACACCGGAGGGCATAGCTTCCGGTGTACCTCGCAAGATGAGGGATGCCGTAGTGGCACAGGTAGTGCGCATAGGCAATGCCACATGGTCGGTACGTGGTGTGGACAGGGGCTTTGACAACAATGTCACCATGAACGGCAGGAACAATGCCATCAAGCTCAGCGGATATAACTACGATGAGCTGATGTACTATGCCACATGGATAAGCAAACGCCTGAACGAGCATCCGCGCATACAACGCCTTCTCATAGTGCCGATGAGCTACTCCTCCGCAAGGGACTATGAAGAATACATCTTCGAGACATCGCCGGAACAACTGGCAGTGAACGATCTGAACATCAGCAACCTGAGTCAGGCCGTGCAAGGCATGTTGCCACAAAGTGCGAATGCCGGTACTCTGATAAGCAAAGAAAACGGCAACGAACCCATCAACCTGCGTCCCGCTTCGCTACAAACCACCGAGGTGTGGAACGTGAAGAACAACCTCCAGCAGACCGGGACCAAAACGTTCCGCATAGGCGATGCCGCCAACGTGGCACGCCGCCAGATTCCGCGCGACATAGAGAAGTCTAACCAGCAGTACCTGCTCTATATCGCATACGACTTCGTGGGCAACGGTGCCCTGAACCATGCTGTAGTGAGCAAGGTGGTGGAGGAATGCTCGAAGTATCTGCCCATGGGATACAAGATAGAGAACGTGGAGTATTACTCGTATGACCAGCCGAAGAAGCATACGGAATTCTGGGTGATAGTGCTGATAGTCCTCATCATATACATCATCTGCTGCGTACTCTACAACTCGTTCACCATGCCCCTGCTGGTGATAGCCATCATACCCATTTCCTACATAGGCATATTCCTCAGCTTCACGGCATTCAAAATCCCACTGAACCAGGGCGGCTTCGCAGCCTTCATCCTGCTGAGCGGCCTGACGTGCAACTCGATCATCTATATGCTCAACGACTACATATCGCTGCGCGACGAGCATAAGGCCGACAGCCTGCGCACCTACATCAAAGCGTTCAACGGCAAGATCATCCCCATATTCCTGACAATCATGTCCACGGCCTTGGGATTCATTCCCTTCATGTTCGACGCCAAAATGGATTCGTTCTGGATGGCATTGTCCGTGGGCACCATCTGCGGATTGTTCTTCTCAATCGTGGGCATATTCGTCTATCTACCGGTGATGCTCGGAGTCGTCAGGAAACAACAAACAGTCAGGCAGCAGCAGTGACATACATCCCCCATATTCATTAGGGCACACGCCCCGAGGAGGGTAGAAACATTCTCCCCCACCCTTCATATTGCCCGGACGCCCATCCCAGCCGTCCGGGCAATATCAGTCTGTCCGCCCGGCATCGGGTTTCATGCCCTATTGCCCAAGACAACCCAGGAATGGCAGCAAAGGCGTGTCGGCCAAAAACCGGCCCGATTGCTTGCCCTATTGGCTATTTTTCCGTAACTTTACACCGCGAATAATACAAGAACTTACAGATATGGCAATTACCTTCTTCAAAACACCACAGCAGAGCATCATTGCTACGAGCAGTGCCGAGACGCTGAGCCCGGCTGAGATTGAAAAATTGTGCTGGCTGTATGGCGAGGCCACCGTGCTGGACGCCGACAGCCTGGAGGGATGTTTCATTGGCCCGCGCCGCGAGATGATCACCCCTTGGAGCACCAATGCTGTGGAGATAACCCAGAACATGGACATCCACGGCATAGAGCGCATAGAGGAGTATTTCCCCGTGGCCGACGAGAACGCCGAGTTCGACCCCATGCTGCAGCGCATGTACAAGGACGGCCTGGACCAGAACATCTTCAGCGTGGACATCAAGCCCCAGCCCATCCTGGAGATAACAGACCTGGACACCTACAACGAGCAGGAGGGCCTGGCACTGAGCGCCGAGGAGATAGAGTACCTGCACCGTGTGGAGGGGCAGCTGGGTCGCCACCTGACAGACTCCGAGGTATTCGGTTTTGCGCAGATCAACAGCGAGCACTGCCGTCACAAGATATTCGGCGGTACCTTCATCATCGACGGCGAGGAGAAACAGAGCAGCCTGTTCCAGATGATCAAGAAGACCACGCAGGAGAACCCCAACCATATACTGTCGGCCTACAAGGACAACGTGGCCTTCAGCCGCGGCCCACAGGTGGAGCTGTTCGCACCGGCCAACCATGCAGAACCGGACTTCTACCGGGTTAAGGAGGTGGACAGCGTTATCTCGCTTAAAGCCGAGACGCACAACTTCCCCACCACCGTGGAGCCTTTCAACGGAGCCTCCACCGGCAGTGGCGGCGAAATACGCGACCGTATGGGCGGTGGCGTAGGCTCCATGCCAATAGCAGGCACAGCGGTGTACATGACCTCCTACCCCCGTCTGCAGGACGACGATCTGAGCGCACAGTACGACGGCAGTACCCGCGAATGGGAGAAACTCCTGCCCGTGAGAGAATGGCTCTACCAGACACCCGAGCAGATACTGATCAAGGCATCCAACGGTGCCAGCGACTTCGGCAACAAGTTCGGCCAGCCCCTGATCTGCGGCTCCGTACTGACGTTCGAGCACCAGGAGCAGGGTAGCCGGGAGCGCTATGCCTACGACAAGGTTATCATGCTGGCAGGCGGTGTGGGCTACGGTACACGCCGCGACTGCCTGAAAGGCGAGCCTCAGCCCGGCAACAAGGTGGTGGTGATGGGTGGTGAGAACTACCGTATCGGTCTGGGCGGCGGTAGCGTCAGTTCCGTGGAGACAGGCCGATACAGCAGCGGAATAGAGCTTAACGCCGTGCAACGTGCCAACCCCGAGATGCAGAAGCGCACCTACAACGTGGTGCGTGCCCTCTGCGAGGAAGACACCAACCCCATCGTAAGCATTCACGACCATGGATCCGCAGGACACGTCAACTGCCTGAGCGAACTTGTGGAAGAATGCGGTGGCCTGATACACATGGACAAGTTGCCCATCGGCGACAAGACCCTGTCGGCAAAAGAAATTATCGCCAACGAGAGCCAAGAGCGCATGGGACTGCTGATAGACGAGAAGGCCATTGAACACGTGCGTAGGATAGCCGAACGTGAACGTGCCCCGATGTACACCGTGGGCGAGACCACCGGCGACCATCGTTTCACCTTTGAACAGGCCGATGGCGTCCGCCCGTTCGACCTGGCCGTAGAGCAGATGTTCGGTTCCTCCCCCAAGACCGTGATGGTGGACAAGACCGTGGAGCGCACCTACAGCAACAAGCAGGACATCGACCCCGCAAAAATAGAGACCTACCTGCAAAACCTTCTGCCACTGGAGGCCGTGGCCTGTAAGGACTGGCTGACGAACAAGGTGGACCGCTGCGTCAGCGGCCGCGTGGCACGCCAGCAGTGTCAGGGCGAACTTCAGTTGCCCTTAAGCGACTGCGGTGCCGTAGCCTTGGACTACCGAGGACAGAAGGGCATAGCCACCGCCCTGGGACACGCTCCTCAGGCTGCCTTGGCAAACCCGGCGGCAGGCAGCGTGCTGTCCGTGGCCGAGGCACTGACCAATCTGGTGTGGGCGCCACTGGCTGTGGACGAGGACAAGGATGCCACTGCAATGGACAGCATCAGCCTCAGTGCCAACTGGATGTGGCCGTGCCGTGCCCAGGAAGGCGAGGACGCACGTCTCTACACGGCAGTAAAGGCCCTTAGCGACTTCTGTTGCGCCCTGCAGATCAATGTACCCACGGGCAAGGACTCGCTGAGCATGACTCAGAAATACCCCAACGGCGACAAGGTTGTCAGCCCGGGCACCGTAATCGTGAGCGCAGGCGGCGAAGTGAGCGACATCCGCAAGATAGTGTCTCCCGTACTGAAGCAGGTGAACGGCAAGTGGAGCGGCAGCCGCCTGTACCACATCGACTTCAGTTTCGATGCACTCAGGCTTGGTGGCAGCACCTTCAACCAGAGTTGTGGTCTGGTGGGCAGCGATGTGCCCACGGTGAAGGACCCCGAATACTTCCGCGACGCCTTCCTGGCTGTGCAGCAACTGGTGAGCGAGGGGCTCATCCTGGCCGGACACGACATCAGCGCAGGCGGCATGGCCACCTGTCTGCTGGAAATGTGCTTCGCCAACACCACAGGCGGCCTGAAGCTCGATCTGAGCAAGTTCAAGGGCGAAGACACAGACCCGGACGCACTGGTGAAGATCCTCTTTGCAGAGAACCCCGGCGTGGTGATACAGGTGAGCGACGAGAACGGCAGCCGCGTTAAGAAGATCCTGGAGGATGCCGGAGTGGGCTATATAAAGATAGGTGAAGTATGCAACGAGCGCACCATGGACCTTGGTTGCGGCATAGCGCTGGACATCGACCGCTACCGCGACCTGTGGTACCGCACCTCCTATCTGCTGGACCGCAAGCAGAGTTTCAACGGCAAGGCAGCCGAACGCTTCCGCAACTACAAGAACATGCCCGTGCAGCCCGTCTTCGGCAAGACGTTCTCCGGTAAGTTGAGCCAATACGGCGCCAACCCAGACCGCCGCGAGAAAAGCGGCATACGGGCTGCCGTAATCCGCGAGAAGGGCACCAACAGCGAACGCGAGATGGCATACTCCTTCTGGCTGGCCGGCTTCGACGTGAAGGATGTGACAATGACCGATCTCATCACAGGCCGCGAGACACTGGAAGACGTGAACGTGATAGCCTTCTGCGGCGGCTTCTCCAATAGCGATGTGCTGGGCAGTGCCAAGGGGTGGGCAGGTGCATTCCTCTACAACCCCAAGGCCAAGGAAGCGCTGGAGAAATTCTATGCACGCGAGGACACTCTCAGTCTGGGCGTCTGCAACGGTTGTCAGCTGATGATAGAGCTTGGGCTTGTGAACAAATCTGCTGAGCTCCCCACAGGCGAAAACCTGCTGGACAGCAAGCGTCTGAGCCGCTACCGTCATGAGACGGCACAGATGTTGCACAACGACAGCCACAAGTTCGAAAGCACGTTCGTGGCGCTCACCATCCCCGAGAACAACAGCGTGATGTTCGGTTCACTGGGCGGATACAAAATTGGCACATGGGTGGCACATGGCGAAGGCAAGTTCCACCTGCCCCAGGCCGAAAGCGAGTACAACGTGGTGGCCAAGTTCGCCTACTCCGGCTATCCCGGCAACCCCAACGGTTCGGACTACAACGTGGCAGCCCTCTGCAGCGGCGACGGCCGTCACCTGGCCATCATGCCCCACCCCGAACGCACCATCTTCCCCTGGCAGTGCGGCTACTATCCAGAGGAACGTCGTTGCACAGACCAGTGCACCCCGTGGCTGGAGGCCTTCGTGAACGCTCGCAAGTGGGTGGAGGCCAAGAAGAACAAGTAAACAAGGACATAAGACAAGCCCTCCTGGGACCTGTAAACAGACTGCACAGGAACTCAGGAGGGCACTCTTGAACACCAATCTGCACGACGACAGATGTTTGAACTATTCATTACCTTTGCCAAGATAGGTCTCTTCACCATCGGTGGCGGCTACGCCATGATACCGCTGATAAAGCAGACAGTGGTGGAAGAGAAGCATTGGACCGAGGAGGAGGAACTGATGGACCTGATAGCCGTGGCACAATCCTGCCCGGGCGTGTTTGCGGTGAACATCAGCATATTCATCGGGTACAAGATGCGACGTACGCCGGGCGCACTGATATGCGCAATGGGTGCCGCCCTACCCTCTTTCGTCATCATACTGCTCATAGCCCTGTTCTTCTACCGCTTCCGTGAAAACGCTATGGTGGAGCGTGCTTTCCTGGGCATACGCCCGGCGGTGGTGGCACTGATAGCCGTCCCCGTGTTCAAGATGGCACGCACGGCCAAGATTGGATGGCACAACGTATGGATTCCTGTGCTGGCAGCCCTGGCCATATGGATGCTGGGCGTCAACCCCGTGTACGTCATACTGGTAGCCGCCCTGGGAGGATATACGTACGGACAATTGTTGCATTAACGAAACACACAAAAGATGATATTCTTCTTTCTCTTCGTCACATTCTTTCAGATAGGCTTGCTGGGGTTCGGAGGCGGATACTCCATGCTCTCCATGATACAGGCCGAGGTGGTGACGCGCCACGGATGGATGACCACAGGCGAGTTTACGGACATGGTGGCACTGAGTCAGATGACCCCGGGCCCCATAGGTATCAACTCGGCAACATACGTAGGATACACCTCAGTGGTGAATGCCGGCTACCCTGCATGGGCAGGTGTGCTGGGTTCGCTGATGGCCACGTGCGCCCTGGTGCTGCCCAGCCTGGTGCTGATGATAATAATAAGCAAGTTCCTGCTTCGCTACAAATCACATCCCGTGGTGGAGAGCATCTTCATGGGCGTGCGTCCTGCAGTAGTGGGGCTGATAGCCGCTGCTGTGCTCATCCTATGCACGCCGGAGAACTTTGGCAGTCCGGACAGCGACCCCTGGAGGTTCTGGTTAAGCCTGATGCTGTTCGGCTTCGCCTTCGTAGGCCAACAGGTCTACAAGATGAACCCCATAAAGCTCATCTGCCTGTGTGGTGTGGCCGGATTGATACTTTTTTGAGAAAATCTCGCCCTATTCCTTGCATATGCGGGAAAAAGGGCTTACCTTTGTACTGTTTTAAGCGTTGAGCGAGAAACAATCGGGGTGTAGCGCAGTTGGTAGCGCACCTGGTTTGGGACCAGGTGGTCGCCCGTTCGAGTCGGGTCACCCCGACTTTTTTGTTTACAGATAGTATTGTACGTTTAACCTAACTACCATGGATATGAAAAAGTACAATTTCAACGCAGGTCCTTCCAAGTTACCTCAAGAGGTAATGGAAGCAGTTTCCAAAGCATGTATCGAATTTGAAGGTAGCGGCCTCTCCCTGATGGAGATGAGCCATCGCGCCAAGAACTTCCAGCCCGTCTTGGACGAGGCTGTTGCTCTTTTTAAGGAGCTGCTCGATATTCCCGATGGCTACAGCGTGCTGTTCCTGGGCGGAGGAGCCAGCTTGGAGTTCTGCATGGTGCCATATAACTTCCTTGAGCACAAGGCAGCCTACCTCAATACAGGAGTATGGGCAAAGAAAGCTTTGGCAGAGGCACGTCTCTTCGGCGAGTGCGTGGAAGTGGCCAGCAGCGCGGATGCCAACTATACATACATTCCAAAGGACTTCACCATACCAAAGGATGCCGACTATTTCCACATAACGTCCAACAACACCATCTACGGCACGGAGATTCGCCGCGATCTGGACAGCCCCGTGCCCCTGATTGCAGACATGAGTTCCGACATCTTCTCCCGTCCTGTGGACGTGAGCAAGTACGCCATGATATATGGCGGTGCACAGAAGAACCTGGCCATGGCGGGCGTGACATTCGTCATCGTCAAGGACGAGGCACTGGGCAAGGTATCGCGCCAGATACCCACCATGCTGGACTATCGTACACACATCAAGGGTGGTTCCATGTTCAACACTCCTCCAACAGTACCCATATATTGTGCACTGCAGACACTCCGCTGGATAAAGAAGAGCGGCGGTGTGGCCGAAATGGAGCGCAGGGCCAAAGAGAAAGCGGATGCCCTGTATGGCGAGATAGACCGCAACAAGTTGTTCCATGCCACGGTGAACGACCCGGAGGACCGCAGCCGCATGAACGTATGCTTCGTGATGAACGAAGAGTACAAGGAACTGGAGGCTGACTTCCTGACATTTGCCACCGAGCGCGGTATGGTGGGCATAAAGGGACACCGCAGCGTGGGTGGCTTCCGTGCCAGCTTGTACAATGCCGTGGAGATAGAGGACGTGCGCGCACTCATAGCCTGCATGCAGGAGTTTGAGGCCTTGCACTAATCATGTATTATATATTATAAGGTATACACACATTAACCGACGAGACTTATGGCAAAGATACTGGTAGCCACGGAGAAGCCTTTCAGCAAGGTTGCCGTGGACGGGATAAGAAAAGTGACAGAAGAGGCCGGAATGGAACTGGCTCTGCTGGAGAAATACACGGAAAAGGCGGAGTTGTTGCAGGCCGTGGCCGATGCCGATGCACTGATAGTACGTTCGGACAAGGTGGATGCCGAGGTCATTGCCGCAGCTCCCAACCTGAAGATTGTGGTGCGCGCAGGTGCCGGATACGACAACCTCGACCTGGAGGCATGTACACGTGCCGGTGTGGTGGCCATGAATACCCCGGGACAGAATGCAAACAGCGTGGCCGAACTGGTATTCGGTCTCCTGGTGATGGCCGTACGCAACTTCTACGACGGCACCAGCGGCACGGAACTGCTGGGCAAGCGCCTGGGCATCCTGGCCTTCGGCAACGTTGGCAGGAATGTGGCACGCATAGCCAAGGGCTTCGGCATGGAGGTGATGGCTTACGATGCATTCTGCCCCGCAGAAGCCATAGAGAAGGCCGGCGTGAAGGCTGCCTCATGCCAGGATGAGCTCTTTGAACAGTGCGACGTGGTATCATTACACATCCCGGCAACTGCCGAGACCCGCAACAGCATCAACGCCGCATTGGTGGGCAAGATGCACAAGGGTGGCATTCTGGTAAACACCGCACGCAAGGAGGTAATAGACGAGGCGTCACTGCTGCAACTGATGCAGGAACGCACCGACCTGAAATACATAGCCGACATCAAACCGGACATGCACGACGAATATGCCAAGGCCTTGGCCGGACGCTACTTCGCCACTCCCAAGAAGATGGGGGCACAGACGGCAGAGGCCAACGTGAATGCCGGCATAGCTGCAGCACACCAGATTGTGGGCTACCTGAAGGACGGCATCACGAAGTTCCAGCTAAATAAGTGAACACCCCCAAAACATAACGTCTAACCCTTATCATCTAATTCCATATGGCCATTATCAAACCATTCAAAGGCCTGCGGCCTCCCAAGGAACTTGTAGAACAAGTGCAGTCACGCCCATACGACGTATTGAGTTCGGAAGAAGCACGTGACGAAGCCGAGGGCAACGAGAAAAGCCTCTACCACATCATCAAGCCCGAGATAGACTTCCCCATAGGTACCAGCGAGTATGCACAGGAGGTGTATGACAAGGCTGCAGCCAACTTCCGGATGTTCCGCGACAAGGGATGGCTGGTGCAAGACCCCAAAGATACCTATTATATATATGCGCAGACCATGAACGGCAAGACGCAATTCGGCCTGGTAGTGTGTGCATACGTGGAGGACTATCTCAACGGGGTCATCAAAAAGCACGAACTGACACGCCGCGACAAGGAGGAGGACCGCATGAAGCACGTGCGCATAAACAATGCCAACCTGGAACCGGTCTTCTTTGCCTACCCCGACAACGAAACCCTTTCCGCCCTCATCGCTCGGTATGCATGCACGAAACCCGAGTATGACTTCGTTGCCTCTCCCGACGGTTTCCGTCACCAATTGTGGCTCGTAACGGACAAGGAAGATATGGAGACCATCACCCGGACCTTTGCCGACATACCTTATCTCTACATTGCCGACGGACATCACCGCAGCGCGGCCGCAGCCCTGGTGGGTGCAGAGAAGACAAAGGCAAACCCCAAGCACCGTGGCGACGAAGAATACAACTACTTCATGGCAGTGTGCTTCCCTGCCAGCCAGTTGACCATACTGGACTACAACCGCGTGGTGCGCGACCTCAACGGACACACCGAGGCCAAGTTCCTCTCATTGTTGCAACACGACTTCAACGTAACCCCAATGGGCAAGAGTTGCTACAAACCGGGAAGGCTGCATGAGTTCAGCCTATACATGGGGGGCTGTTGGTACAGACTGGAACTTCTCCCTGGCAGGGCTGACGAGAACGACCCCATCGGCTCCTTGGACGTAAGCATAAGCAGCGAGTTGATTCTGGACAAGCTCCTCGGCATCACCGACCTGCGTAGCGACAAGCGCATAGACTTCGTTGGAGGACTGCGAGGCCTGGAAGAGTTGCAACGGCGCGTGGACAGCGGGGAGATGCGTCTGGCATTGGCCCTGTATCCTGTGAGCATGCAGCAAATCATACACATTGCCGACACGGGTAACATAATGCCCCCGAAGGCCACGTGGTTTGAACCTAAGCTGAGATCCGGCCTCGTGGTACATTGCTTGGAATAAGAACCTACTACACATTAGTTTAACCGGGGCAGGAGAGCACGTTTCCATAACATCGCTCCCCTGCCCCACTTTATAAAGATACCTTTAGCCATAAGATGAGAGACGCCTACAAAGTCCTGGCTGCACCCAGCGAAGGGAACTATTCAGAACTGAGGAGCAAGTTCCTTGCTTTTGCCATACCAGTACGCACAGTTGACGAGGCCATGGAACAAGTTGCCCGCTATCAGAAGGAGTATTTCGATGCCCGCCACGTCTGTTGGGCCTACCGGCTAGGGCCAGAGGGAGAAGAATATCGTTCGAATGACAACGGGGAGCCGTCGGGCACCGCAGGCAAGCCCATCCTCGGCCAGATGGTTTCGGCCGATGTCTCGGACCTCATAATCCTCGTCATCCGATATTTCGGAGGTGTAAAACTGGGCACCAGCGGACTTATAGTAGCCTATCGCACCGCAGCCGCCAACGCCTTGGAGGAGGCATATTTTAACGAACGCCTGGTGGAAAAGTCCCTCACCCTCACCTTCGGATACGAACACATGAACATGGTCATGCGCATGGTCAAGGACCTGCAACCCCGCATCCTCTCACAAGACTACAAGGACAACGGCGACATCGTCATGACCATAGCCATACGGCTCTCCCTGGTAGAACGAGTCCATTCTGCCTTCATCGTCAACGGCCAAAGTCTGGTGAAGGTGGAGGACGCCCCAGCCTGAAACATGCAAAACAATTGCTACGCAACAACTATCAACAGTAGTACGACAACGCAACGACCGTATGACATCAGAAGAAACATATAATTAAACGCCTTGTACGACAATGCTCTTCAATTCTGTTGAATTTCTCATCTTTCTTCCGATCGTATTCTTGTTGTACTGGAGCATGTTTCGCCATACTAAAGCCCAAAATACCTTCATCGTTGCGGCCAGTTACTTATTCTATGGATGGTGGGATTTGCGCTTTCTGCTACTGATAGCACTGACAACCGTATGCAGCTATGCCTGCGGAGTGCTTCTGGCACAATACAACGACAAAGAGAACACACGCCGAATCATATGTGCCGCCAACATTGTCCTCAACATATCCATACTCTTTGTCTACAAATACTTCGATTTCTTTGCCGACGGTCTCCATGCCTTGCTGTCCACGTTCGGTAGTGTTTCACTGAGTGTGTCTGATGCGAGTTCATTCAAGCCTGTAGACCTCAGATGACGATGCAAATATAATGATTTTATCTCATAGTTTCATTGTAAGACGAAAATTTTGTAATTTTGTAGTGTAGCCGGACGAGAAAACCGGCTCTGCAGAAGAGCAGCCCTCCAGCAACATGGCTGCGCCCACACTGGAAACAATTGGATAACTGAACCGCTTCACAAGAGGCGGTTCCGCTGTTTTTAGGAGGGCCGTTCCGCTAAGAAGCTTGATACCGTCAGTCCGGGAAAAGTTTTTTGTCAACGTTTATGTTCGGCAACGCTCTGTCGAAGGCTTTGTGATCCATAGCCACGCTGCCCATCAGAGCAAGTACCGATTCCTCCTTTGGCATGGCGGTTCTCATCCGGGTTACACGGCGGAAGTCGCGGTTTAGGCGCTCAATCCAGTTGGTAGTGTATACCATTCCCTGAATTTCTGGAGCATAGTTGAGATACGTGAGATAGGCTTTGTAATCGGAGTTATCACGAAGACGCTTGATTGACAGATAGTCTTTGCCCCAACGCTCGCACATGTCCTGCCACTTTGACCATGCCGTCTCCACAGCGTAGTCGCGTTGTCCTGTGCGGAATATATCGCGGAGGTCGGCTGCGAGAGCTGCCTTGTCTCCATGACGTACTTTTGCGAACATGTTGCGTTTCAAATGGGTAACACAACGTTGCAAAGGAGTGCCGGGGAATTTCTCACCGATGACGCCGTCAAGTCCCTTGATGCCGTCGGCAACCATAAGGCCAACTCGCTTAAGACCCCTGTCCTTTAGGGCCTCGAAGATTTCGCCCCAGCCGGTAGCGCTCTCTACCGGTATGTTGCCGATATAGATAACTTCGCGTGTGCCTTCTTCGGTCACGGCCAGCGCCACATAGAACGCCTCGCTTGCGACAGAACGCTTGCGGTGTATCTTAATATGGACGCAGTCAACAAACACAACCGGATAGTACTCCTCAAGCCCTCTTTCAAGCCACTCGTTGACTTGGATGCGGACGCACTCAACCATGCGGCTGATGCTTG
>DBLZ01000107.1:0-9469 GCA_002297545.1 Prevotellaceae bacterium UBA711
CGCAGCCCACGTCTCCTTGGCATCCCAGTTCCAGTAATGCCCCCAGGCCTCCTTGGCCCACAGAGCTCCGCTCATCATACCAAGGGCAAGGAAGGCTGAGCCTACATACACCAGGGTGTCCGCCGTGGGCAGATACCGGTCCGTGCGCCTCCACAATCCGGCCACGGCCAAAAGAAATGCCACGGCCAGAAGCGAATAGGAGAAGATGTACACCGTGACGTGTGGCACGAACCAGAAGCTCTGCAAAGCAGGCATCAGCGACTGGGAATGTATCTCGGGCTTCAACAGATTCAAGGCCATGAAGACCATGGCGGTGAGAGTGGAGAAGGACAGTATCCAGTTGTAACGCCAGCGCGTGTATGTAATCAGGCCGGACACTATCATGAAGAAGGAATACCACAAGCGTGTCTCGCCCAGCGTGTGCAGGGGCGGACGTCCAAGGCCATACCAGAACGAGGCTATGAACACAGCATACACGAGGATGCCCAGGACAGTGAGCACCTGTGCCCATGTCGACCTCCTGCCGCCACCGGCACACCATGCCATGACGGAGCCTGCTATCCACAAGACGGCCGACACGGCGGCAAAGCCTCCAAACTCATCCCATGTGATCATATCGTCTCACCTCCTTTACGGCCTACGCCTTGTACAAAGATCAACACACTGCCCAGCAGCAACATCCATATACCGGCCCACTGCACCCTGCGCCACGGCTGGCGTACCAATTGCAGCACACAACTGGCCGGCTCGTCCTCCCTCCCGCGGTCATAACCCACCAGATAGAGGTCGTCGCACCAGGAGAGCGAATAGGGCTCGTTCACGCTAACCGTCACCTCCCGGCCATCCACAGCCAGCACGGCCTCGTAACTCTGCGGCATACCATCGGGATAGTATTCGGCCGAGGCACGCCGTATGCGCAGAGCGTTCTTCAGAGTGACGGAGCCACCGGCCATGTCGTACATCTCCAGTACCTGCTCGCCCTCCATGGCACGCACACGCCATTCGTGCTGGTCGACACTGCCGAAGAAGCCGCCGGCCAACAACAGGAACAGCCCCACATGGTTCATGACAAAGCGCATGCGATGAGGGCGTCGGAGACCTACGCCACGGTAGATGACCATCAGAAGATGAGTGAGCAGTGCCAGAAGAGAGGCCAGGAACCACCACGATGTAGTCACGCTGTGCGCAGACAGTCCCGCTATCAGGCAACAAAAGATGAAGGCGCCCAGAGTCCAGAACGTGGTGCGTATGTCCAGCAATGCAACGGTCACAGGCGACCGGCGTTTCTCACGATAGAGCACCCACAGCGCTACAGCCCACAACATCAGCAACGCCACATTGACGGGAAAGGCAAAAAAGCCTCGCGGCACATCATCGAAGAAGAGCTGTAGCAATACCGCTACAGCAAAACATACGCCTCCCGAAAGATATGCTTTCTTCATATTAAAAGCCTTGCCTCTTCATTGACGTCACAAATGTATAACTTTTGCGCAAATAAAGCAACACCGGCGCCACAAATAATGTGACAATCCGAGGGATTTGCCAATGGAACCATGCGCACCGGCTATGCTCCGCCTATCAGGAAAATGGCCGGCACACGGCTCAGGTCGGGCAATTGGGTGTGCTTCCACTCGCGTATGGTGAGCGTGCGTATCCACTCGGCGTCCGTGGTGATGCCGGCGGCAATGCACATGCGGGTATCGGGACGAAGGGAGGTGCAGAGGGTGTCGAACATCTTGCGGTTGCGGTACGGGGTCTCGATGAAGAGTTGTGTCTGATGCTCCGACCATGCACGGGACTCCAGCTGCTTCAGGCGCTTGGCTCTGTCGCCGTCCTGCACCGGCAGATAGCCGTTGAAGGCAAAGCTTTGACCACCCAAGCCGGAGGCCATGACGGCCAGGATCATGCTGCTGGGGCCAACGAGCGGAACGACACGCAGGCCGCGCTTCTGTGCCAGGAGGACAATGTCGGCACCGGGATCGGCCACGGCCGGGCAACCGGCCTCGCTGATGATGCCCACGGGCAAACCCTGTGCAATGGGACGGAGATAGTCGGCATAGCGCGACGCGTCGGCATGCTTGCCCATGTCGTAGAACGTGCAGTCGTCGATGGGGAACGTGCGGTCCATGGCACGCAGGAAACGACGTGCCGTGCGAAGCTCCTCAACGATAAAGTGACGGATGCCGCGTACCACACGGGCATTGTGGGAGGGCAGGACGTGGTCGTGAGGCGTGTCGCCAAGGGTGACGGGAATGAGATAAATGGCAGGTTCTATGGGCACGGGGACCGGAGTGTCGCCGGCTGACATCTGTATTTCGTTCATAAATGCTGTTATGTGTTTATCTACATATTGTTATGGTGGAAGCTCCGTGCAGGACGGCGGGCCGGCCCAAGATGTGTGCCCTCGCGTCCCACGGGAAGGGAACGGAATAAACCGGTTCTCGCGGTAGCATAAACCGGTTCTCTTTAGCGAATAAACCGGTTCTTCGTGGGGGACAAACCGGTTCTTCGTGGGGGACAAACCGGTTCTAAGGGGCAGAAGTCCGTGGAGCGGCGGATGCACGGCCATGGAGAGAGGGGAACAGTAGCCGTGGAGTGCATGACGACAGGGTGGCGCTACTCCGTAGTAGCGTCAGGCTGCTGCGGAGCGTCTATCAATCGTTCGTCGTCCACGTTGTCTATCTGAGGCAAGGGGTTGGTGGTGCTCTGCTTGGCACCGAGTTTCTGCAGCTTGGCACATGTCTGCAGGATGCTCTGCCCCGAGGGTTGCAGCTTTCTCTCCCCATCCTCGTAGGCCTTGCGGGCGGTGTCCAGAGCCTTGCCCATGGCCTGGTACTTCTTCATGAACTGCCCCACCCTGTCCAGCATCTCATTGGCCAGGGCGTAGACACGTTCGTGGTTCTCGGCCTGGGCTATCTGGGTCCAAGTAAGGCTGACAATACGCAGGGCGGCATAGAGGGTCTGCTCGTCGGCGATGAAGACATTGCGCTCCATGGCACGGCGCCAGAGGTCGGGCTGAGCGTTGAAAGCTGTCCACAATGCTCCGCTGTGGGGTACGAACATGATTACGTAGTCCATACGCGTCTTGGGCGGATGGACGTAGGATGAGTAGTCCTTGACGGATAGCTCGCGGACATGCTTCTGCAGGCTGTCGATGTGGGCTTTCAGGTATTGCGCCCGTGCCTCATCGGTCTCGGCATTGACATAGTCCATGAAAGCGGTCAGAGAGACCTTGGAGTCGATAATGACCTCGCGGTTGTGGTCGAGATGGAGAATGACGTCGGGACGCAGCATGTTGCCCTGCTCCGACTTCAGTACCTGCCCGTTGGCATCGCGCATGGTCACCTGGGTGTCGTAGTGCACACCGCATGTCAGCCCCTGGCTGTCCAGAAGCTCCTTCAGCACAGTCTCGCCCCAGTCGCCCTGCACCTTGCTGCCATGCTTGAAGACGCGGGCCAGCTCCTCGGCGCTGTGTCGTGCGGCTTCGCTCTGCTGCATCAGCAGGCTGATCTGCTCCTTCATGGCCGAAGAAAGCTCGGTCTGGCGCAGGTTGCTGTTGTTCATGGCGTTGCGCAGGGCCTCGATGGTCTCGCGCAGGGGGGTGACTATCTGACCTATATCGCGATGGCTGCTTTGTGAAAACTCCTGCTGACGTTGCTTGAGCATCTCCTCCGTAGCAGCCTTCAACTCAGAGGTGACACGGGCGAGAGTCTCCCGGAAACGGGCTTCCTGCGCAGCCAGAGCCTGGCGGTGGTTCTCCTCGCTCCGGGCAGCCGCCTCGCGAAAGCCGGCCTCCTGAGCGGCGAGCGCACGGCGGTGGTTGTCCTCTTTCAAGGCATTGGTAGCCTCGTTGTGCTGCTTCTCGGCATCGATTTGTGCCTCCAGTATTTGGACACGTGTGGTGGCCGCCTGCAACTCCTGTGCGTATGCCGACTTGCTGCGGAAATACATACCCCCCGTTATCAACAGGCCGAGGGTGAGCCCGAGAAGAAATAATGCTATGGCCATAAGCACGAAGAGGAATAAGGTTGAATGATATGGTTAGGAGCGAGACACTGTCACGTGGCTTGCCAAGGGCGATGCCGACAAGGACGGCTAAGGCAATTGGGAATAGCGTTTCTTACCCTTTGCATAATACTGCCAAAGGAGCGAGAAGGTGCTCGGCCCATGCGCAGGTGAGTGCACGGTGTGGAGGAGATTTTCATCCCTGTCCTTACGGAAATCGTCACGCATGCGGCGGAAATCACGACGTGCACGCCATACCGAACGCACAGAGCCCCATTGCAGGGTGAGCAGGAACTGCAGGGCTGCCAGAGCATCGAGCCACCGGCGCAGACGCATGACGTGGCGCAGACGTTCCTCGGGCAGGTTCTTGTATAGCAGAAGGAGATTGTTGCGGAAATTGAGATAGGTCTTCATGGGGTTGCCTTGGGGCAACGTGCCACCGTTCAGATGATAGGCCACACTCTGCGGTACGCACACCACCCCACGTCCGCGGCTGCACAGACGCCAGCACAGGTCTATCTCCTCCTGATGAGCGAAGAAACGTCCGTCCAAAGCCCCGGCATCCCAATAGTCGCGGGAGCGTATGAGCAGGCATGCGCCTGTGGCCCACAACACGGGAGCAACGGTGTCATACTGCCCCTCGTCCTTCTCCACAGTGCCCATCACACGTCCTCGACAGTATGGATAGCCGAGGGAGTCGATATAGCCTCCGCAGGCTCCGGCATAGTCAAAGTACTCCGGCCGCCATTGCGAAAGGAGCTTGGGCTGACAGGCTGCAACCTCGGGATGCGCGTCCATGTATTCCATCATGGGGGCAAGCCATCCGGAGGGCACCTCCACATCGCTGTTTAGCAGCAGATAGTATTCGGCCTCTATCTGGCGAAGTCCGCGGTTGTAGCCCTCGGCAAAACCATAATTGCGGTCCAGGACTATCTGCCGTACCGTGGGAAAGCTGTGTGTCAGCAGGACAAGGGAGTCGTCGGTGCTGGCATTGTCCACCACCACGATCTCGGCATCTCCGCTGTGCTGCAACACGGAGGGCATGAAACGGCGCATCATCGCGGCACCGTTCCAGTTGAGTATCACTATGGACAACTTGGTCATAAGGCTTCCATTCATATTATTTCGCCCAACAGGGCATTGCCCTCGGCATTCCAGTCACTCAGGCGAACATTGACTATGACATTGTCCTCCATGCCCTCTGGCGGGCAAGTAATTTCCGCGCGGATGTAGTTATCGGTAAAGCCGTGAAACAGCCGCTTGTTCTTGCTGTGCTCCAACAATACCGGGCGCACGGTGCCTATATATTTATTATAGAACGCGCGCGTGAGACGGTCGCTCAGTTCCAGAATTTGCCGGCTGCGCTCCTTCTTGTCCTGAGGACTGACACGGTGCGGTATTTCCAACGCCTTGGTGCCGGGGCGCTCGCTGTAGGGAAAGACATGGTACTGGGCAATGGGCAACGTGGCCATGTATTCATAGGCTTGGCGGAACAATTCGTCCGTCTCGCCACGTGTGCCAACAATGGTATCCACACCGATAAAGGCATCCGGCATAAGCTCCAGGACGCGCTCCACCTTACGGCGGAAGAAGTCTGTATCATATTTCCGGCGCATCAGGCGAAGGACCTCGTCGCTCCCGCTCTGCAATGGGATATGGAAATGTGGCATTAAGGCACGACTGCCGGCACAGAACTCCAATACCTCATCGGTGAGGAGGTTGGGCTCTATGCTGGAAATGCGGTAACGCGCTATTCCATCCACCTCGTCCAATGCACGGAGCAGGTCGATGAAACGCTCGCCCGTAGTCTTGCCATAATCGCCTATGTTCACTCCCGTAATGACGATTTCCTTTGCGCCCGCCGCTGCGGCCTCCCCAGCCTGCTCCACAAGCGAGGCTATGCTGCCGTTGCGCGAACGGCCGCGTGCGTATGGTATGGTACAATAGGTACAGTAGTAATCGCATCCGTCCTGCACCTTCAGAAAATAGCGGGTGCGGTCGCCGCAAGCGCACGATGGCATGAAGTTGCGGATGTCCGACGTACGGACGGTACGGTGTTCATGCGCCACCAGGACACGTTCCTCAGGCATCATCTGCAATCGCTCCACAATGGCATCCGCCACTTGTCCTTTCTCATTGCTGCCCAGCACCAGATCCACACCGTCCAGGGCAGAAACCTGCTCGGGCTTCAGCTGAGCATAACAGCCGGTCACCACCACCACGGCACCGGGATGGGTCCTCACCAACCGGTGTATAGCCTGACGGCACTTACTGTCCGCCACCTCGGTAACGCTACACGTATTTATAACGCATACATCGGCCATCTCGCCCTTACGTGCGGTGCGTATGCCACGGGCTTTCAATGCCTCTCCAATAGAACTGGTCTCGGCAAAATTCAACTTACAACCCAGTGTATAATATACCGCCTTCTTGTCTTCCATGTCATTCATGTCCTGCAAAGGTACGAATAAGCACGTGAAGTACAAAGCAAACCTCTCAAAAAGACACGACACGACTCATCAAAATGTCCATAATACACTCTTTCAGTCCAGCAAGACAGCCCTTTTATATGATATACAACATAAACTCAAGATACCAATGATAAAACCGTGCTCCATGGCTCCAGAGCCATTATCACTATATATCAACCACTTACGCTTCATCGGCAACAATGATGGCAAAATAAAGCTAAAAAAACATAAACAAATTAAGCAAAACCTTGCATCATATCGGAAAAATTGTCGTAACTTTGCACCGCAAAAAGGAAAAAACGAGATTGTATTACAATATTAACCAAGAAAAAAGATGAAAAAGTTAGCTTTTGTATTTGCAGCTATCGTAGCTGTTTCTTTCGCTTCATGTGGTAACAAGACCACTGGTACTGAGTGCACAGACAGCACTTCTTGCTGCGGTGATACCACTGCATGCGAAGAATGCGTCGAGCCTTCTTGCTGCGATACCACTAATTGCTGTGACAGCATTAAGTGCGACAGCGTTGTAGCTGAATAAAAATTAGCCACACACACTTAGCAAATATATGAAGGGCTGGCCTTATATAAGGGTCAGCCCTTCATTATTATCTATATGACAACACAGGATACATTGTGAAGGAAGAACCTTCCGATATGCGTTTGACATCATAAATGACAAGGCATGTGTACACATCCCCCTTCTCACTAACAGATCAAAAAAACATCCCCGAAGCGCAATAATGCCTCGGGGATAATCATTGATATCTTACAAAGTTGTATTAAGCTTCTTCAGCGGCGGAAGCCTCTGCATTAGCGCCTTCAGCAACAACGTCAAATGCAACGTTTGCAGTTACATCTTTGTGCAACTTAACCAGAGCAACATAAGAGCCAACCTCCTTAACGTCCTTCAAAACGATAATCTTGCGGTTAATCTCCAAACCAAGCTTGGCCAGCTCCTCTGCAACGTGTAGATTGTTAACGCTACCGTAAATCTGACCGGTGGCACTAACTTTAGTGCTGATGGTCAAGTGAACAGCGTTCAACTTCTCTGCCATAGCCTCAGCCTCAGCCTTGATCTTGGCAAGCTTAACGGCTTTCTGCTTCAAGTCCTCTGCCAACTGCTTCTTGGCACTCTCACTTGCTATTACGCCCTTACCATAAGGAATAAGGTAGTTACGGCCATAACCGGCCTTAACGTTCACGATTTCATTCTTGAAACCCAAGCCGATGATATCTTCCTTCAGAATAATTTCCATATCTACTTTCTCCTATGTATTTACTTCATCAAATCGGTTACGAAAGGCAGCAGAGCCAAGTGACGAGCACGCTTAACGGCCTGAGCTACGCGACGCTGATACTTCAAAGAGGTACCCGTGATGCGACGAGGCAGAATTTTGCCCTGCTCGTTCAGGAACTTCTTGAGGAACTCGGGGTCCTTGTAATCGATATACTTGATACCGCTCTTCTTAAAGCGGCAATACTTCTTCTTCTGGACGTCAATCGCAGGAGCGTTCAAATAACGAATTTCTGACTGTGCCATGGTTATGCCTCCTTTTTGTGGTTACGACGCTTTTCAGCATACTCTGCTGCATACTTCTCCATCTTAACGGTAAGATAACGCAGCACTCTTTCATCACGACGGTAAGCGACCTCCAGAGTATTGATGCTCTCAGGGGTAGCCTTGAACTCGATGAGCTCATAAAAACCGGTGCTTTTCTTCTCAATAGGGTAAGCAAGCTTCTTCAGGCCCCAATTCTCTTCGCTGATAATCTCAGCACCGCAGTCGGCGAGAACGCCCTTGAACTTCTCTACCGCTTCCTTCATCTGTTCATCAGACAAAACGGGAGTCAAAATGAAAACGGTTTCGTATTGGTTCATAATACGTTGATAAGTTAATTATGTTGATATTTGTGCAAAAATGCGGTGCAAAGGTACTGCTTTTATATGATGTATGCAACTGTTTGCAAGCTTTTTTATACCGCTTAGGCATTTTTTAAGGCCTCATGTTAGGTAATCTCAGAATTATTTCCTTATTTTGCATAACGCTTTGTGGCGACACGTCTCCTTTGGAGCCTGATGACATGCCTAAAAGCAAGATATCGAATAACACTATAACATACAATACAATGGAGAAAATCATTGGTATAATCATGATTGTGATTGGAGCACTCATCCTGGTGCTTAGTTATGCATTGGACCACTTCTTTGGCATGGAAACTGTGGACAACAACTTGATACAGATCGTGGCTTTGGGGCTGATTATTGTGGGTGTGCCTGTACACATCCATGTAGTCGGAAAAGGATCCAAGGCATAACACACCTGCAATCGGCACATGCCGTATATCACACGGCACATCGTACCAGCACGAAAAAGGCTTCCCCGTAATGGAGAAGCCTTTTTCGTGCCGTATTCTCATGCCGCAAGCTATTACAGAGATGCAAGCATCCTGCAATAAGCATGATTAGTTCTCAGGGATAATCAAACGATAACCCTTGCCATGCACATTATTTATTTCGACACGTGGGTCGGCCTTCAAATGCTTGCGTAGCTTGGTGATATAAACATCCATTGAACGAGCGTTGAAATAGTTGTCATCGATCCATATTGTCTTCAAGGCCAGCTCACGTTCCAGGATCTGATTGGCATGGGCACATAGCAGGGCGAGAAGTTCGCTTTCTTTTGTCGTCAACTTAGTCTGAGAGTCCTCTGTGGTGAGCAACTGACGCTGCGTATCAAAGGTATAAGCCCCAATGTGGTACACCGTCTGCGCCTTTTTGGCCTTGCCCTTAACGCGACGCAGTATGGCTTCCATACGATAAACAAGTTCGTCCATACTGAAAGGCTTGGTCAGATAATCATCGGCTCCTATCTTGAAGCCATCCAGGATGTCATTCTTCAAGTTCTTGGCCGTAAGAAAGATGATGGGTATCTCCTGATTCACCAAGCGAATCTCCTTGGCCAATGCAAAACCGTCCATCTTGGGCATCATCAC
>DBLZ01000107.1:9785-16000 GCA_002297545.1 Prevotellaceae bacterium UBA711
CGTCCATCTTGGGCATCATCACGTCAAACAAGCACATATCATAATGCCCCTTCATGAAGGCACGATACCCCGCCTCACCATCAAGATACAGGTCGGCATCGTATCCCTTGGCTTGAAGATACTCTCTCAAAAGCATGCCCAGGCTCTCCTCGTCCTCGCAAAGCAGAATTTTCTGTTTCGTCTCCATAGTCATTGTCTCTTTTTTATTGTTCCCAAGGCTTTGCTTCATCACTATTAAAGAGAGGCGCATGCAAAGCCCGTGGAACGGGGTTAGTTGATATTTTTCTTCATACTTCGGTTCCCATGCCTTCATGTCGCTACACGAAGCAGCACACAGAACCCTCATTGGTCAGTCATTATCCTTATCCACCGGCAACGTGATGAGGAACGTCGTCCCCTTGCCCAACTCGCTCGTAGCCTTGATCGTTCCATGATGAAGCAATATCATCTTGTGGACATAAGCCAAGCCAAGGCCAAAACCCTTGACATTGTGCTTATTGCCAGAGTGCACACGATAGAACTTCTCGAAGATGCGCTTCTGGTCATCCTTGGGAATGCCTATACCGTTATCGCTGATCTGTATGCACACGTGGTCGTCAGTATTCCATGTAGAGACTTCCAAGTGCAGAGACACATCATCGCGCTTATACTTGACAGCATTGTCCATCAGGTTGAAGATCACGTTAGTAAAGTGCATCTCGTCGGCACATATATTAGGATTCAAGGCATCCAGACGCGTATCAATGCACCCTCCGTTCTGAGCAACCTTCAGGTTGAACGTCTGTATGACGCCGTCTATCACCTTATTGACATCCAGCCTCTGCAGTTTCATGGCGATGTTTCCTCTGTCGTAGAGCGACATCTGCAGTACCTTCTCAACCTGGAAGCGCAACCGCTTGGTCTCCCCATAGATGACTCCGCCAAGACGTTCGTACGTTTCAGGAGATTTGGGCAGATTGGAGTCCGACAACATCTGTGCCGCAATACTGATGGTGGATATGGGAGTCTTGAACTCGTGCGTCATGTTGTTGATGAAGTCATTCTTCATCTCCGTCACTTTCTTCTGCCTCACCACGAGGTAGACCGTCACCAGGAATGTGACGAACAGGAACAGAGTAAACAGCGATGCAAGATATATGGTACGTGCCACGTGCATGATGTACCTGTTCTGCTCGGGGAAGTGAATGCACACCACTCCCATTTTGCCCGAGGAGTCGTTGCGGAAGAGCGTCTGGGTGAAGCTATAGTCCTCGCCTTTGGGATCGTAGTCGGCGCAACGGGCCACCTCCTTGCCCTCGCTATCAAATATGCGATAGTGGAAGTTGAGGTTGATGCCGTTTGACACGAGAGAATGCCTGAGGCTCTGCTGCAGCAGGTCACGATCTATCCTCTTCTCAAAGGCCAGTTCGCTGGAAGCATACAACACACGGAATATCACCTCGTCCAGAACCTCACGTCTATAGATATAGGCATTGCGTATTCTACGCTGCAACGCCCTCATGCCCGATGTCGTCACATCCGCAGTGTATGGCGGAGCGGAAAACAGATCCAGGGAGTCGCCATGAGCATTGACCACATCGCGCAGGTACACCATTGTCTCATTGCGTTCCATGTCGCGTGAGGTAGCGTCCAGGGATCTAAGCACCGCCTCGGTGAACTGCTCGCGTCTGACAGACATCATCGCCTCGGCATAACCGAATTGAAGATAGAGCAGCACCACAAAGCAGATGCCCATCGTCAGACACACGGTCCATATCATCCATCGTTTCATAATGCAAAGGTAACCATCATGTAACACAATACAAAAGGGAAGGCACCCAACGCCCTCCCTTTTTGCATTTATTGGTTATACACACCGTTTTAGTTATCAAAACAGCAAGTTCGGTACATCACTCGTCGTCACTGCCCTTGTACTCCGCTATCAACTTCTGCTGCACATCGCCGGGCACCAGTTCGTAGCTTGCGAACTTGGTTATGAAGCTGGCGCGGCCGCCCGTCAGACTGGACAGGGCCGTTGAATAGCTGGACATTTCCTTCAGAGGAGCCTTGCAGGTCAGTTTCTCGTAGCCATTCTCGCTGTGCATGCCGGTGATCATGGCGCGGCGTCCCTGCAGGTCGCTCATCACATCGCCCATCTTGTCGCTGGGGACAAAGACTTCCACGTCGTAGATAGGCTCCAAAATCTTGGGACCTGCCTCGCGGAAGGCGGCGCTGAAGGCATTGCGCCCGGCCAGCATGAATGACAACTCGTTGCTGTCCACGGGGTGCATCTTGCCATCATATACTATGACACGCACATCGCGGGCATAGCATCCCGTCAGGGGTCCCTGCTCCATACGCTGCATGACGCCCTTCAGAATGGCTGGCATGAAACGTGCGTCGATGGAACCGCCCACCACACTATTGACAAATACCAGCTTGCCACCCCACTCCAGGTCCACGGTCTCCGTGCTCTTGGGCGTGATACGATACTCCTGATTACCGAACTTGTAGCTCTCAGGGGCAGGCATGCCCTCATAGTAAGGCTCCACTATCATGTGAACCTCGCCAAACTGACCTGCACCGCCCGACTGCTTCTTGTGGCGATAGTCGGCACGCGCTGCCTTTGTGATGGTCTCACGATACGGTATCTTGGGTTCATCGAATACTATCTGTATCTTCTCATTGTTCTCCATACGCCACTTCAACGTGCGCAGATGGAACTCGCCCTGACCGTGTACTATGATCTGCTTCAGCTCCTTGCTCTGCTCCACCTGCCACGTGGGATCCTCCTCGCGCATGCGCTGCAGGGCATTCATCATCTTCTCCGTCTCGCTCTCGTTCACGGCACGTATGGCACGGGAGTACTTCGGATTGGGATACTTTATGAAGTTGAAGCGGTTCTCGGCTCCCTTGGCATTCAGGGTGTTTCCCGTCTTGACGTCCTTCAACTTCACTGTGCAGCCTATGTCGCCTGCCCGCAGCTCCTCCACCTTGATACGGTTGGCACCGGCGCAGCAGAACAACTGTGCCATGCGCTCCTTGCTGCCGCGGTCGGCGTTGGTAAAGTCGTCTCCTTCGTGCACCTTGCCCTGCATCACCTTGAAGTACTGCACCTCACCGATGTGGGGCTCCATGGCAGTCTTGAAGAAGTACAGGCTGGCGGGAGCATCGACCACGGGAGCCACCTCCTCGCCACGGGTGTTGTGCACATTGGGCATCTGGTCCACAAAGGGAACCACGTTGCCAAGGAACTCCATCAGACGGCGCACGCCCATGCACTTGCCGGCGCAGACACAGAAGACTGGGAACATGCCACGTGTGGCCAACCCCTTGCGGATGCCCTCGCGCATCTCGTCCTCAGTGAGGCTTTCGCTCTCGAAAAACTTCTCCATCAGACCCTCGTCGTGCTCAGCAGCAGCCTCCACCAAAGCCTTGTGCATCTCCATGGCCTTGTCCATCTCCTCAGCGGGAATGTCCTCGATGGTGGGCTCGCCACCGTTGGGGCCCCATGAGTACTTCTTCATCAGAAGCACGTCTATCAGGGAGTTGAAGCCAGGTCCCGTCTGCAGGGGGTACTGCACCGGCACCACCTTGGGACCATAGATTTCGGTCAACTGCTCCAAGATGCCGTCGAAGTCGGTGTTCTCGTCGTCCAGCTGATTCACCAGGAAGATGACGGGCTTCTCCAGCTTCTCAGTATAGCGGAAGTGGTTCTGTGTGCCTACTTCCACACCGTTGGCTCCCTTCAGTAGCAGTATGGCGGTGTCGGTAACGTTCAGAGCCGTGATGGCAGCACCCACAAAGTCGTCACTGCCAGGGCAGTCGATGATGTTCAGCTTCTTGCCGTTCCACTCCACATGGTACACGGTGCTGAACACGCTGTAGCCGTATTCCTGCTCCACAGGAAAGTAGTCACTGACCGTATTTTGCTGGGTTATGCGGCCCCTGCGGCTGATGACGCCTGCCTCGTACAGCAGGCTCTCGGTGAGGGTTGTCTTGCCGCTACCGTCATTGCCAAGCAAGGCAATGTTCTTGATTTCTTGTGTCTGATAGATTTTCATAGTGTATTAGTATTGGTAATTATACTTGCGCTCCGGTCCCGTCCATGGCTTCCAAGCCCGTATGACAGCCGTAATCGGTCGTAAAGTTACACTTTTTGGAACAAATAGGCACAGGCCGTCCCTATGTTTTACAACATCAAATCAGACATCACGTCATTGGAGACGAAAATTCCCTCCTCGGTAAGTCTCAGCACGCTGCCATCCAGGGCCACACGGCCCGCCACAATGTGCGGCCGGGCCATCTTCAGGGCATAATCGGCATAATGACGTGGCAAGGACTGGAGGTCCACACCATCACGTGTGCGCAACCCTTTCAGGATCTGCTCCTCATACCATTCATCTTCGCTCAGCCGTTCCACCTCCGCCACCGGTCTGCCGCCTGCCGCAATGTAGGCCTGCAGATTTGCAGGATTACTGCTCCTCAGACGTTCCCCGTCATAGCTGTGAGCACCCGGACCCAGCCCCACGTATGGCTCGTTGCGCCAATAGCCGCTATTGTGCCTTGCCCTCAGGCCAGGCATGGCAAAATTGCTGATCTCGTAATGTTCCATGCCGGCTCCTGCGGCCTCATAGCACAGCAAGCGGTACATCTCCAGCGACAGTTCCTCGTCGGCCTCAGCCAACTCTCCCCTCTCCTTCATCCTGTACAGGACAGTTCCTTCCTCCCACTGCAGCGAATAGGCGCTGAGGTGTGGCACCCCCATTCCAAGCAGTTCCCTCACATCCGTCCTCCACATCTCCATAGTCTGCCCCGGAAGGCCATACATCAGATCCAGGCTGAGGTTATCATATCCAGCCCGGCGCAACATATCCACCGCAGCACGCGCCTGCGCAGCAGTATGCCTCCGGTTCAACACGTGCAACAGGCCGTCGTCCAGCGTCTGCACACCCATGCTTATGCGGTTCACCGGCGTCTGCCGCAGACCGAGCACCCATTCCGGGCCTACATCGTCGGGGTTGCACTCAAGGGTCACCTCGGCTCCGTCCTCGATGGGCACGATCTCACTCAGGCCGCGAAAAAGACGTTGCAACATGGGCACTGGCAAACGGCTGGGCGTACCGCCACCTATATATATGGTATTAGCGCGTGCGCGCGAAAGTTCCTCGCCACGATGCTCCATCTCCCCCAACAGAGCATCCACATAGCGCCCCATCAAACCCTCGGACGTAGACGAAAAAAAGTCGCAGTAGAGACACCGCGACTTACAGAATGGAATATGGATGTATATCATAGTTCCCGGAACGTGAGTTCGTAGAAGCAAGGATAAACTCCCGCTATGGCATGCGAGTGGCCGGAACTGTGCGGCACTATCAGACGCACCTTGGCTATGCGCGTCTCGTCGCTGGTCTGCGCTCCAACACGCAGGTACTCCAAGGACTTCAGCCATCCGTCGGGCACATTGGTGTCGCCATACGTGGAGTTGATCAGACTGCCCGTGGGCATGGTCAGGTCAAAACTGCCGCTGATGTTGCCCGAATTGTTGGAAATGTTCAGATACTCGGGACGTGTGGCGTAGTTGGGCAGGCGGTTGGTCAGCTGCAGGCTGTCACCCATGATGTTGTATTCCCAGAAGCGACAGATCAGCCTGCGGTTCTCGCCCTTGCCGATGCGCTTGCCGGCACCTTCGCGCACTATCTGCATGTAGATACCGGTATTGGCAAAAAGCACAAACTCGTTGGCGGCCAAGTCGGTGGTGCTGTCCTGCTTCTCGAACTGCTCCTCCGTGATGACCTTTATCTTGCCCAAGTCCAGCAACGTATCGGCTCCCATCTTCATCACCACGTTCCTGTTGATGAAGCTCTGCACCACGTTGCGTTCCTGCTCCTTCTGCTCGCCATAGGTTTTGTCCTCGCTTCCACAGGCGCTCAGCACCATGCCTGCTGCAAGGATGAGGGGCAGGATTCCGAATAGTCTTTTCATGCCGAATAGTCTTTTCATGATTACCACATTTAGCGCACAAAGATACGAATTAAAATCAACAAAAGCACTGCTTATGACCAAAAACACGCTCACGCGGGCCGATAATTCCTTCTGTGGAAGCACTGTCGGCCATGCGGTACATACACAAAGCCGCCACGATGCTCCACCACTACCCCCATATCGTGCGGCGTACATGAACCGGTTTATTCGTCCCAAAGAACCGGTTTATCAGGGGTCAGCGGATTTTCCCG
>DBLZ01000131.1 GCA_002297545.1 Prevotellaceae bacterium UBA711
CGTGTTGCCCGTTTCCATGGCATACCTGTAGCTCAGCTCATGGTAGCGCATGGCCTCCTCGGGCAGTCCGGCCGTAGTCAGCACCAAGCCTATGGCACCATATAGCTGTGCCTGCATGGAGCGATCGGTGCATCGCCCGGTCCATTCGGCACAGGTGCGGGCATAGGCAGCAGCCTCCTCCTTGTGCTGGAGATCCAGATGCAGCGTAGCCAGATTGACATACAGGGTGGCGGCACTCTCTATGGCCTCCTCGTCCGGATTGGAGTGGAAAGACTCGGAGGTGACAATCTCCAGTGCCGTGCCATAGCAGGCCAAAGCCTCATCTATCTGTCCGGTAGAACGAAGGTACACACCCAGCGACGAGTTCACACTGGCAATCATCGTCCGGTCGTTGTCGCGATGTGCTATGTCGGCAGCTTCCTTTGCCATTGCTATGGCCTCGGTATTCTGTCCCATAGCATGAAGGCTGTCAGCGTCGGCCATCAGGCGTGCGATTTCCTCCTGGTCCGTAGCCGCCGTAGCCACTGTGGCGCAGCCGAGCATGAGGCCTACAAGCAGGCTCCAGGCCATTGTTATGTGTCGTTGGGTCATGGTATAGCCGGTATTGGTTGTTCTCATGCAAAGATACGATAAATTTTACTAATTTTCAGCTTTATTGTCAACAAATTGGCATCCATAGGGAAGTATATTATGCCATAAGGTGTGCAGGCAGCAGTTTGACGGGTGTCGTGGGAGCGCAAGATGCGCATGGTGGAGCCGAGGTGCGCGTCTCCACGCTACCCGCCCCACCCCGTCGTGCTGTAGCGGCAGGACAAACCGGTTTATCCCGTCGCAAGAACCGGTTTATCCGGGTGCAAGAACCGGTTCTTGCATGCCGATAAAACGGAATTTGCTCTCAGTGCCCCGCGGCATCCGGCATTGCGGCCCACCGTGATTATGGCAAGCTGTCATGATATACACACGGTGTAGCTATTATACACACCTCCGATGGCGTGCGACACAGTGTCATGTCATTTACTGTCTCAGGGTACCATCACCTTGGCAGCCTCATTGCCCCGGCGTATGATGTAGATTCCGGAGGAGAGGCGGGCATCGGCATAATGTCCGACAAATATCAGGTTGCCCTGCAGGGTGTAGATACGCACCGTGTCGGTGGCATCGCCCTCTATGTTGCCTATGCCTACGTCGATGTCGTTGTCCAGCTCCTGTTCCACGGTCCAGCGCAGGTAGGGATAACCGTCGTTCTGATCATTGCGGCGTCCCCATACCGTGGTGAAGTCCCAGCCCTCATAGGCTGCCATACCCTTCATCTCGACGGTGGTCAGGCCCCTACCTCTGGAATAGGCCATGTTGGCAAAGTTCTCGGACAAGGCATCAAAGGCCGACTGCACCAACTCGCGATTGTAGACAGCATTGGGCTTTACATTGTAAGAACCGCCAACATAGACTCCGCCATAGTTATCAGACGGAGGCACAGTGCCGGCGCTCAATGACATGGCCGAATAACAGTTGGTGAAGCCTTCGTCGCCATAGTTTATCACCACGCCGCCGAAAGAAGCGGCGTTGCCGAACTTCACGGAGCCTCGGGCATAGCTGTCGGTCAACGTGCCTTTCAACATGCCTATGAGACCGCCGCAGGGATCCTGCCTTACGTCCATATCCACGATGGCATAGCACTCGGACACACTGGAACCGGCTTCGGCAGAGGCTATGAGACCTGCACTGGTGCCGCCGGTCAGGCGGGGATTGACTATCTTGCCTTCCACGCCGCAGCGTGAAACGATACCGTATGACTCTCCTGCCAGCAGACCGGCAGACGTTGACGTGTACTTCTTGATGTATGCCTTTTCCAGTATCACGTCCTTGACCACAGCCTTGCTTCCTATGCAGGCAAACAGGCCATAGACATTATCACTACTATAAGGACCGGCAATATACAGTCCCCTGATGGTGTGTCCCTGGCCGTCGAAGGTGCCTTGGAACGGATAGCCGGACAATATGGCTATGGGAGTGAAGGGAACAGGAGTGACGGAGGTGCCCCAAAGTTCATAGTTGCTGACGTCGTTCAGCTCTATGTCGGCGCCCAACCTGATGGTCTTGCCCTCGAAGTCGGTCCAGTCCACACCCTCGGCCGTCTCGTTGATGATATTGGCCAGACCATAGAGCTGTGCTGCTGTGGTGATGGTGTAGGTATTGGAGAACTTGTTCTTGAACACGCTATAGTCGGGGGCCACAGGCTCCATCCATCGTGCATAGAGTGTGACGGGAGCAGTCACCGGAGTAGTGCCAAAGGCAAAAGCCTCGGAATACTCAGCGTCGGTGTACCATCCCTGCAGGACATAGCCATCCTTCTTCGATGTCTCCGGCATGGCCAGCACGCTTCCATTCAGGGCCATGAATGTGACAGGAGCGGAGACACCATTGTCAATGGTCACCTGCACGGTGGGCTGCTCGCCGACGAAGGATGGATACCCTCCCTCGTTGTAACACCATCCACCCTCGTATCCACGTGCTGCGGCCGCATAGTTCAGGTCGTTGACAAACTGACGGCTCTGCATGTAGGCCGTGGTGCGGCCGAACGGGTAACCGTTGTAGGTATCCTGCTCGCGGACGGGGTTCTTGTCACAGTCCACAAATGTCCAATAATAATAGTCAGTATATGAGAAGGCGTATGCGTTGCTGTCACCATTACGCGGTATCGCACCTCCGTACCAGCTGCCAATCACCTCGTAGTCGTTGATATAGTTATCTCCTATGAGGCCCTGCTTTGCCGTGGCCGTAGAGTAGCATGCCACCATAGTGAAGGGATCATCACAGCCGCCGGCGTTTGGCCAATGCTTACCTACTATGCCACCGTTGGCATATCCTCCGGTGACCTGGCCTGTGGTCCAGCAGTGGGAGATGGAACGTGGTCCATTGGCAACAACGTCGTTCTGCAGGTTGGCGCCACCCACCAGGATACCGGCAAAGGTGTCGCCGTTCACCCAGGCATCCACTACACCCAGGTTCTTGATGCAGGCATTGGCTCCCAGCACGCCAAAGAGACCCAGGTACTGAGGTGCATTGCAGTCCATATAGAGGTTCTGCACCGTGTGCATGCCGCCATCGTAGGTGCCGCAGAAGTGATGTGACATGGCATTCTGGGGATTATCACCATATCGCGCTATGGGCGTCCATGCCTCGGGCATCTGCTCCCCCCAGGTATCCATCGGAGCATTGAGGGCGATGTCGGCCGTCTGCAGGAGATGCTGTCCACGGAACTCCCAGTTGCGGTTGGCAGCGTATGCCAGATTCTCCAGCTGCTGCTTGTTAGCGATAAGGAAAGGCTCGGCCTCCGTACCCTTGCCACCGTCAAAGAAAGGCTTGACGTCCATGGCCAGCTCGTCGGTGGGGGTGGGATAGCCGTCGGCATTATACTGCCACAGGTGTGTGCCCGTCACGGCAGCCATCATGTTCAGTGAGTCCACGAACTCCCGTGACTGCAGGTAGTCGGTAGACCTGTCGTATGCACCAGGAACACCAGAAAGGTCAGCCTCGGGAACCTTGGTACAATCATAATAGTTGTTGGCCAGGTATGCACCTGCGGACAGGTAGTGACCACCGACAAATCCATATATGTGCGTACCGCTCGTGATGATGCCATCCGGTGGTGCAGGGGCATATACGCGGCCGGCTCCGTAACTGCAGAGAACTGTTCCCTTCTCAGAATCATAGCCCACATCCATGCCATTGTTCATCACAAAGGATGAGAGAAATACGCCATAGTCCTCGCTCGTCACATCGGCGGTGGAGTAGCAGGACTCAATGTGTCCATAGTTGTCGTTGCAGAAGCCTGCGCCGGAATGTACCTTGACATCGACCTTACCCGTGGCACCGCACTGTGAAATGATTCCCGCGTTCATGCCTACAAAGCCCGCGCCGCTGTTGCCCTGGTTGCGTCCCTGAATGATGGTGACGGTAGCTGCAGACGTGGACA
>DBLZ01000024.1 GCA_002297545.1 Prevotellaceae bacterium UBA711
GAGCCGGAGTAGAGCTTGTCAGTGGCTCTTACGACAGTGGCGTGTGCACGTGCGCTTGCTTCGTCGCTGTATCCGGTGAGCAGAACTCTGAGCATGCCTTTATCCTTGTATTTCACGGCGTTGCAGAAGCCTTCCTTGTTCAGCTTGGCGATAAGATGTTCAGCACCCTTATTGGTAATGGCGCTGGCCATGACAATGCAGTATCCGTGCACCTCAGGGGCGGATGAGCAGGCATCCTTTGCCGGAGCGATCTCCGTCGCAGGCTGGGGTGTTGTCTCTGCTTCTTTCTTCTCGGTGGTATTGACGGGTGTTTCGGCAACAGGCTCCGCTATGATTGTGGCAACCATCATGGTGTCCGCCTCTGTGTCTATGCTGGTTGATGCAGTCTGTACCGACTTGTCTTTGACGGCAGGGGAGGTGATAGTTGCTTCGTTCTTTGTGTCTGATGAAGGTCGTGTGGCAGAACTGAAGATGTTGGTTAGGCTTTCCGTCATATTCAGTCCGGCTTGTTGTCCGACATCGTTGAAAGAGCTGTAGTTGGGGATTATGACAGTCAGTACCACAATCAGCATGGCGGCAGCAGTCATTACCCGGTGCACTGTGGTGCGACGCAGGCGGATGGTAAAATGCGTGTGGTCGGTATGGCGTCTGTCCTTATTGGCATGCGCCGGTAATTTTGCTATATGAAATGAGTCCAAACCATACAGTTCGGGCGTGTTGACACCGGCATCGCATACCTCAAAGGATACTTTGTCGTTAACGTACACCAAACGGCCTATCGTGCCCATGTCCATGATGCCCATGTCCATGAGTGACTGATTTATGTCATCGACATATTCGGCAATCCACTTGTAGGCAACATTACGCGTGACGTGATGCAACTGTATCAGGCAGTCTTCCAACTTGTGGTCATTATCCTTATTAGCCGTGTCCAAATGCACGCTTCTCACAGGGGGAAGGTATAGGTTTTCCTCCGGATAATACCTGGCAGGCAGCTCTTCGGTGACGAAGACGCCTATACCCGGTATCGCTACCGTGTCGTGTTCACAAAGGAGGTACTCTATGTGTCTGCTCAGGTCTTTCATACTTGCAAAGGTACGACAAATATCTTTAATTCGACATATCTGCGGAGGGAAATCGCCAAATAAATTTAGGCCTTTCTGTCGGGGCGTTGCCCGTTGCTTCGGTCTTTCTTTTGTGTTTCAACTGGTTGTGTGTTTCGTGGCTGATCGCCCTTGCGCCTGTGGGATTTTCCGTGGCCACCCTGACCCATTTTCCCCTTCTTGCCGCGTGTGCCTTTGGGTGCACGGTTGCCTCGGCTGGACTTGCTTCCACGGAACTTTCCGTCGTACTCAGGGCCTTTGCCCAATGAGGCGGGTATTGCCATCTTTTCCACCTCTCTGCCCAAGAAGCGTTCGATGTCCATGAACTTGGGCTGGTCTTTCTCGGATACCAATGTGATTGCACTGCCTCCAGCTCCGGCACGTGCTGTGCGTCCTATGCGGTGCACATAATCTTCGGCATCGTGAGGCACGTCGAAGTTGATTACCAGTGTGATGTCGTCGATGTCGATGCCACGGGCGACAATGTCAGTTGCCACCAGGATGTCTGTCTGGCTGCTGCGGAAAAGGTACATCACTTCGTCTCGCTCCTGCTGCGACAGGTCGCTGTGCATGGCACGGCAGTTGAATTTGGCACGTGCCAAGGAGATGGCAAGATCCTTGGCCTTTACCTTGCTGCCTGTGAATATGATGACGCGTTCCGGCTTCTGTGCTTTGAACAGTTCTTTGATAATGTCTACCTTCTGTGCTTCATAGCATATGCATGCCATCTGGTGTATCTTATCGGCCGGTCGGCTTACGGCAAGGCGTATCTCAGTCGGGTTATGCAACAGGGTCTTGGCCAATTGACGTATCTTTTCCGGCATGGTGGCGGAGAACATGATGGTCTGGTGCTTTGGCGGCAGATACTTGGCTATTTGCAGGATATCGTCAGAGAATCCCATGTCCAGCATGCGGTCGGCTTCGTCCAGGATAAAGAACGATACGCGGGACAGATCTATGTTGCCCAGGGATAGGTGGCTTATCAGTCGTCCCGGTGTGGCGATGACTATGTCTGCGCCCTGTTGCATGCTACGTTTTTCCTGCTCATAGCGTATGCCGTCATTGCCACCATATACTGCTACGGAACTGATGTATGGCAGATGGTAGGAAAAGCCCTGAAGGGCCTGGTCTATCTGTTGTGCCAATTCTCTGGTAGGCGACATGATGACGCAGTTGATGGCATCAGCAGGATAGTCGCCGTATGACAGTTCCGACAGCACAGGCAACAGGTATGCCGCTGTCTTGCCCGTACCGGTCTGCGCTACGCCTAACACGTCTTGGCCTTCCAGAATCGGTGGTATGGCCTGTCCTTGTATGGGTGTAGTTTCTCTGAAGTTCATATCGTCCAGTGCGTCTAACACCGGATCGCTGAGGTTGAGGTCGTAGAAGTCCATATATATAATATATAAGGTATAGGGTTATGTACCGTATGTTATCTTGGTGCTTTCTTATACAGATATACGGCTATGGGTATGTATATGAAGTTAGGCAGCCAGGCTGCAATCCATGGTTGCATGCCGGCCTGTGTGCTGAACGTGGCGCATACTCCTTGCAACAATATGTATGTAGCGCTGAGAGTCAAGCCTATTCCCAATGCCGTGCCCATGCCGCCTTTGCGTTTTCTGGCCGAAAGGCTTGCTCCGATTATGCTGAGGACAAAGGCGGCAAGCGGTGCTGCGATGCGTTTGTGGTACTCTACCTCGAAGTCTTGCAATCCGGCAATACCTCGTATGCGTTGCCGGCTGATGAACTCGTCAAGTTGCGAAGAGGTCATGGTTTCCTGCATTTTGTTTGTAAGCAGGAAGTCCTGTGGTTCCAGCTTTATTATGCTGTCAACCTGGGCATAGTGTTTTATTTCTTCGCGCGGACCACCGAGTTCCCGGATATTGACGTTTCGTAGGGTCCACTTGAAACGGACGTCAGAGATGGTGTCGTACTGTGCCGACTGTGCGGTGAGATGTGATACCAGCTTCTTGTCCACAAATTTATCCAACGAGAAGTGATAGCCAGTATGGGATGAGCCGTCGTAATGCTCCATGAATGCCACCACTCCGCTGTCCACTTGCAGATGTACGTTATCTGCCCAGGTTTTCACCTTGATACGTTTCTTGTATTGATTCTCGAAGGCAAGTCTCTTCACGCTGCCCCTCGGTATGACATCTGTACCCAGATAGTAGTTGAATGCTGCAATGAGTGCAGCGCAGAACATGTATGGCCACATCAGGCGCCTGAAACTGACGCCGGCTGCCAGCATGGCTATCACTTCGCTGTTGTCGGCAAGCTTGACAGTGAAGAAGATGACCGATATGAAGACGAACAGTGCGGAGAACAGGTTGGAGTAGAATGGTATGAAGTTGGCATAGTACGTGAATATGATGCCGTCCCATGGAGCATTGTTGGTGGTGAACTTGTCGATGTTGTCATTGAAGTCAAACACCACGGCGATGCTTATTATGAGGATTATGCTGAAGACATACGTCCCCAGGAACTTCTTTATAATGTATCTGTCCAGACGTGTAAACAGTCTCATGTCGTCTGCTTTAGGCTAACAATGTATCTCTTTGTCCGTTTCTATGTCTTGAATATCCCTCTTATATCACAGTCTGCTGGTCACGCGCCGCATCATGCCTGCTTTCCATGAGGAGAAGTCTCCGATGATGATATGTTTGCGTGCTTCGCCCACTAACCATAGGTAGAAGGCCAGGTTGTGTATTGACGCGATCTCCAGCGCAAGCAGTTCTTGGGCTTTGAAGAGATGGTGCAGATATGCCTTGGTATAGAACGTGTCTACGGAGGCAGTGCCCAGAGGGTCGATGGGGGAGAAGTCATCCTCCCATTTCTTGTTGCGCATGTTCATGATGCCATCGCTTGTGAACAGGCAGGCATTGCGACCGTTGCGTGTCGGCATGACGCAGTCGAACATGTCCACGCCGCGCTCTATGCCTTCCAGCAGATTTGCCGGTGTGCCCACTCCCATGAGGTAGCGTGGCTTGTCTTTTGGCAGGATGTCATTAACGACCTCTATCATCTCATACATCACCTCGGCCGGCTCGCCCACGGCCAAGCCGCCTATGGCATTGCCGTCGGCATCCTTGGAGGCTACAAACTCGGCGCTCTGCTGTCGGAGGTCCTTGAACGTGCATCCCTGGACAATGGGGAAGAGGCTTTGGTGGTATCCATAGAGCGGTTCCGTCTCATTGAAGCGGGCAAAGCATCTGTCCAGCCACCTGTTTGTCAGGCCGAGGCTCTTCTTTGCATAGGTATAATCGCTGGTTCCTGGAGGACATTCATCCAAAGCCATCATTATGTCGGCGCCTATGCTTCGTTCTATGTCCATGACACGTTCCGGAGTGAACATGTGTTTGGAACCGTCCAAATGGCTTCGGAATGTGCAACCTTCTTCCGTCAGCTTGCGTATCCCGGTCAACGAGAACACCTGGAAACCGCCCGAATCCGTGAGGATGGGACGATCCCAGCCGTTGAATTTGTGCAGTCCGCCTGCTTTTTGCAGTATTTCCGTTCCTGGTCTCAGGTACAGGTGGTATGTGTTGCCAAGTATTATCTGTGCCTGCACCTCTTCCTTCAAATCCCGCACGGTAAGGCCTTTTACGCTGCCCACTGTGCCCACCGGCATGAATATGGGGGTTTGTATCGGTCCGTGGTCCGTGGTCAGCACTCCTGCACGGGCATTGGTCTTTGGATCAGTATGTTGAAGTTCAAATGTCATCAGTGTTGTCTTTGTTACTGGTGGTGATGCTTGCCGTTATGTCTTGGCTTCGTTCTTGGTCTCTTCGAAATGGAACTCTATGGGGTTAGCCACTTTTTCCTGTAGCAGGGCGAAGTCCCACACGTCCATCACGGTATCCACATAATGAAACTCCACGCCGCGGAGGTACGTCTCGGGAATTTCGTCGATGTCCTTCTTGTTGTAGTGGCACAGGATGATGTGCTTTATGCCGGCACGCTTCGCAGCCAGAATCTTCTCCCTGATACCGCCTACGGGCAGTACCTTGCCGCGTAGGGTTATTTCGCCTGTCATGGCCAACTCTTTGCGCACCTTGCGCTGTGTCAGGGCCGAAGCTATGCTGGTGGCCATGGTGATGCCGGCCGAAGGACCATCCTTAGGCACGGCGCCTTCGGGCACATGTATGTGCAGGTTGTAGTTCTCAAATACACGAGGATCGATGCCCAGCGTGCGTGTGTGGCACTTGATGTATTCCAAGGCAATGCTCGCCGATTCCTTCATCACGTCGCCCAAATTGCCGGTGAGCGTCAGTTTGCCGCCCTTGCCCTCGGATACGCTTGTCTCTATGAACAAAATCTCGCCTCCCACGCTGGTCCATGCCAGACCGGTCACCACGCCTGCAAAGCCGTTGCCCTGATACGTGTCGCGGGTGAAGATGGGTTTGCCCAGGAGACGTTCCACCTCGGCATTGTCTATTGTTTTGTTTATGGTCATGCCCGTGCCATCGTGTGTTGAGGCTGACGGCTGTTCCCGTGCGACATCCAGCGCCACCTTGCGCAACATCTTGTTGATTTGCTTCTCCAGAGAGCGCACACCACTCTCGCGAGTGTAGTTCTCCACGATGTGTTCTATGGCCTCCTTTTTTATCTTGAGACCCTTTTGGTTGTCCAGTCCGTTGTTTGTTTTTGCCTTGGGGAAGAGGTTGCGGCGCACTATCTCTATTTTCTCCTCTGTCAGGTATCCGCCTACCTCTATTAGTTCCATGCGGTCCAGCAGGGGGCGGGGAATGGTGTGTATGTCGTTGGCGGTGGCTATGAACATCACCCGGGATAGGTCATAGTCCACGTCCAGGAAGTTGTCGTGGAACGCCATGTTCTGTTCCGGATCCAGCACTTCCAGCAGTGCGCTGGACGGATCTCCCTGTATGCCGGCCTGCGACACCTTGTCTATTTCGTCAAGTACAAACACGGGGTTGGACGAACCGGCCTTGATGATGCTCTTCACTATGCGTCCTGGCATGGCACCGATGTATGTGCGCCGATGTCCGCGTATCTCGCTTTCGTCGTGCATGCCGCCAAGCGAAATCCTCACGTATTTGCGTTTCAATGCCTGTGCTATGCTCTTGCACAGACTTGTCTTGCCCACACCCGGAGGACCGTAGAGGCAGATGATGGGGCTTTTCATGTCCGCTTTCAGTTTCAATACGGCCAAATGCTCCAGAATGCGTTCCTTTACTTTTTCCATGCCGTAGTGGTCGCTGTCCAGATAGTGCTGTGCGCGTTTCATATCCAGGTTGTCCTGAGTGTACTCTCCCCAGGGCAGCTGCAACATCGTCTGCAGGTAGTTGAGCTGTACGTTGTAGTCCGGACTCTGTGCATTGGTGCGTGAGAGTTTGACCACTTCCTTCTCGAACATTTCGCCCACCTGCGTGCTCCATTTCTTTCCCTTGGCCTGTTCGCGCAGCTGCGACATGTCGTCGAACTTACCAGACAGTTCATCTGTGTTGCCCAGTTCGGCCTGCAGATTGCGTATCTCCTGGTTCAGGAAGAAGTCACGCTGCTGCCTGTTGAGATCGGCCTGTGTCTTGGCTTCCACTTCCTGTCGTATCTGTGCCAGTTGCACCTCATAGTTCAGGAACTGAAGCAACATGGATGCTCGTCCCAGGTCCGTATCCTCTGCCAGCAGGCGTGCTTTGTCCTCGGTGCTGAACGGATAGTTGGTACATACAAAGTTTATCAGGAAGACACCCGGTTGCATCTTCTTGATGAACTCCGTCATTTCCACAGGAATGTTTTCGCTTGCCTGCAGAAGAACCTTCACACGTTCATGTATCATCCGCGTGGTCACCATCAGTTCCATGTCTTCCTCCTCGCGGTGGATTTCCGGTATGGCCTTGACGGTTCCATACAGTCCCTCATCGGTATCAGTCAAGGTTTCCAGTTCCACTCGGTTCAAGGCTTGGAGCAGAGCGTTGTAGTTTCCGTCGGGCAACTTCATCAGGTGTATTATCTTGCACACGGTGCCAGTTGTGTGCAGGTCGGTCTGTCCCGGAGAGTCGGTTTCGGGTGCTTTTTGGGCAAAGGTGGCTATCATCCCGTCGGCCTTTTCTGCTTTCTTCAGGCTTTTCAGGCTTTTTTTCCTACCCACGGCCACCGGAGTGACAGTGCCTGGAAACAGTATGTTGTCGCGTAGGGGCAGGATGCCCATTTCACCATCTCTGTTTTGACGTATGTACTTCTCTACGTTGGCATCTATTTCTGTTACAAATGAAAAGGAGGTGTTCTTTCGCATATAGTTTTGTGTGTTCTTTCGATTTGTGGGTTGCAGCCCGTACTTCCGCATGCCACGGACATACGCTCGTACCATATATTTATATACGGCCTGCAAAGATACGCAAAAAGGTTCTAAATACAAAATTATGCTCGCCGCTAAGGCCTTTTTCTGCGCTAAACCGCATGGATTGCCAAAAATGCCTTACCTTTGCCTTAGATTATGGGAAAAGGGATATTTCGTTTCAAACAGTTCGAGGTGCATCACACGCATAGTTCCATGCCCGTAGGCACCGATGCCGTCCTGTTGGGAGCATGGACTCGCATCGGGCGTTGTGCTGAGGATGAGGGTACTCACATTTTGGACATCGGTTGCGGTTGTGGCCTGATTGCCCTTATGGCGGCGCAAAGGAGCATCTCGGCTCATGTGCTTGGGATAGATGTGGATGCGCCAAGCGTGGCAGAGGCCAATGGAAACGCTTCCGCATCGCCATTTGCTTCGAGAGTGAGGTTCTGCGAGGCCGACGTCAGGGAATTTGCTGCCGATGCCGGCAGGCATGCCGTTTTCTCGCTCATACTATGCAACCCTCCATACTATACAGAGGATGTCATGCCTCCCGACCAGCGGCGGAGCATCGCACGCAATGCCGGTCATCTGAGTTTTGCCGAATTGCTGGCTGCGGTTTGTTTGCTGCTTGACGGGCGGGGTATCTTCTCTGTAGTCATCCCCATGCAGGCGCGGGATGCCTTTGTGGCCGAGGCACTATTGCGAGGACTCTGTCTTGTCAGGGAATGCCGTGTGCAGACCGTTGTTGGGAAACCACCCAAGAGGGTGCTGATGGAATTTGGCAAGGGTCAATGCGGACGCACTGTGACAGAAACCATTGTGTTGCAGGACGCACAAGGTCAACGCACGTCGGAATACGCCAGTCTCTGTGCCGATTTCTATCTCTGATGCGATCTGGCACCGGGCTTTACACCCCGACAGATGCGGCATTATAGCCCTACAGAACAGCTAAATGGCCCTTTGACGGACATTTTTTGCTTCAATATGTCGTGCACCTAAAGATAATTTTATACCTTTGCATAGTTTAACAGGCACATACATTATGAACTACTACGCAAGATACTTTGATTCTGAGGGCGTGTTCAATACTCCTCAGGCATTGGTGAACTTTATCGCAAGCATCCCGCAGATCATGATGACCGACGAACTGGCTGCGGCCATGCTGAAATTCTGTGAGGACAAGACCAGTTTCCCACGCCATTTCCGCTTGCCCAACAAGCATACGTTCATTGTCATCAAGACTAACGCCTCCAGTCTGGATGAGTTCAAGACAGTCGGTGCCAATGGCGGCGTGGTGCCTTCTGCGGTCAAAGAAGCCAAAGGTACGGCCGTGGATGAGTTGCGTCCAGGCAAGTATCATGTGAGCATTACTTTCCGTCGTGCAGTGGTCAATCCCGAAACTCGCAAGTGTGTCTTCGTGGATGAAACCTTCGAGGCGGAGATGCTGGCTCAGAGTCAGAGGCAGTGCTATGATGTGGTTGTGGAGCATCTGAAGAACCATCCTGACTTGGATGCCCGCAGTCAGTTCCCCAGTGTTCGTAGTGCCAACTTTACTGCCACCCTGCTGGGCGAGTAGCTTTGTACGTCATCGGTGGTGCGCTTTTGTGATCCAGGATGGGATATATCGTGTTGAAGAGGGCAACTTCCCTGTTTTTTAGCATCTTTTTAGTGCTCTGCACTGCATCGGCAGACAAAGACAAGGACGTGGTTCCCGTGTATAGGTTGCCAGTGCCGGATGCTTTGCCACAGGCTCCCGTGGCGGCAAAGCGGGTAGCAACGTTTTCCGAACCATCACTCTACGCCAGGG
>DBLZ01000112.1 GCA_002297545.1 Prevotellaceae bacterium UBA711
CCGGGAAAATCCGCTGACCCGGCATCTGTTCCGCCGGCAGATGTGCCGGGATATAAAAAAGAAAGGGACTCTTTTACCGAAGAATCCCTTTTGTCGTTGTTGGGCTACCCGGACTCGAACCAGGAAAGGCAGGACCAGAATCTGCAGTGTTACCATTACACCATAGCCCAAACAAGCCGTGCTCACGTGGAAGAAATTATTGTGCCTTGCGGCTCTTTCCCGTTTGCGAGTGCAAAGGTAAGGCCTTTTTGCGAGAAGACCAAACATTTTCGTGAAAAAAACACAAAAAAAGCCCCATTTGCTCCCTAATTTTTGCACGCACACCCTAAATGTCGTACCTTTGAGGTCTAAAGTCTATATGTATGTATAAGAAAGGAACACATGCTTTGGTCGATGCTATTGTCGATGGGCTGCAGGACAAGAAAGGCCGCGATATAGTGGTGGCCGACCTGAGTGGTATCGACGATACCATCTGCACATATTTTGTCATAGCACATGGCGGCAGTCCGTCGCAAGTGCAGGCCTTGGCCATGAGCGTTGGCGAGAAAGGACGCGAGTTGTGTGGCGCCCGTCCGTTGGCGGTCGACGGGATGCGCAACGGCATCTGGGTGGCCTTGGACTACGCAGAGGTTATCGTGCACATCTTCTTGCCCGAGGAGAGAGCCTTTTACGACATAGAGCATCTGTGGGAGGATGCCGAACTCACTGAAATACCTGATTTGGACAATGGCAACTAATGATAATAAGAACAGGCAGCGGCCCACGTTCAGTTTTACGTGGGTCTATATTATAATCCTGGCCGTGTTGGCCTATTTCTTCTTTACCGGCGACGCCGAGAAACTGACGGCAGACGCACGGAAAGAGGTTAGTTACACCGAGTTCCAGGATTATGTGCGCAAGGGCTACGGCAAGGCCCTGGTGGCCAACAAGGACAAGGGAACGGCTGTGCTGGAGCTGTTGCCCGAGCACTACCGCGACGTATTCCCGGGCAACAAGGACTTCAAGGGACAGAAGCCGTCGGTGGTGGCACAGTATCCCAGTGCGGACAAACTGGACGACTTCATCGATGTCGAACGCGCGGCCGGAACCTTCAAGGGCGAGGTGCGTTATGAACACGAGGCCGACTCTCCGTGGTGGGGCTTCATAGTGAACCTGGCCCCGATGCTCCTGCTGGTGGTCTTCTGGGTGTTTATCATGCGTCGCATGAGCGGTGGAGGTTCTTCAGGCAGCGAAGGGGGCATGGGTGGTCCCATGGGCATCTTCAATGTGGGCAAAAGCCGTGCGCGCCTCATTGAGAAGGAGGACGCCAAGGTAACGTTCAGGGATGTGGCGGGCCAGGAAGGCGCCAAGCAGGAGGTGCAGGAGATAGTGGACTTCCTGAAGAACCCTGCGAAGTACACCGACCTGGGTGGCAAGATACCCAAGGGCGCCCTGCTGGTGGGTCCCCCGGGTACCGGCAAGACGCTGCTGGCCAAGGCCGTGGCCGGCGAGGCCGACGTGCCGTTCTTCTCCATGAGCGGTTCGGACTTCGTGGAGATGTTCGTGGGTGTGGGTGCCAGTCGTGTGCGCGACCTCTTCCGCAAGGCCAAGGAGAAGAGTCCCTGCATCATATTCATAGATGAGATAGACGCCGTGGGACGTGCCCGTGGCAAGAGCATAGCCACCGGTGGCAACGACGAGAGAGAGAACACCCTGAACCAGTTGCTGACCGAGATGGATGGCTTCGGCACCAACAGCGGTGTCATCATACTGGCCGCCACCAACCGTGCCGACATCCTGGACAAGGCTCTGTTGCGTGCAGGCCGTTTTGACCGTCAGATACATGTCGATCTGCCCGACGTCACCGAGCGTCGTGCCATCTTCGAGGTGCATCTGCGTCCGATAAAGAAGGCCGATGACCTCGATCTGGATTTCCTCTCACGCCAGACTCCGGGCTTCTCCGGCGCGGACATTGCCAACGTCTGCAACGAAGCTGCGCTGATAGCCGCACGCCATGGCCACACCACCGTGGGCAAGGAGGACTTCCTTTCTGCCGTGGACCGCATAATCGGCGGCCTGGAGAAAAAGACCAAGGTGATGACGGTGGAGGAGAAACATACCATTGCCCTGCACGAGGCGGGACATGCCACGGTAAGCTGGCATCTGCAATATGCCAACCCGCTGGTCAAGGTCACCATCGTTCCGCGTGGCCGTGCCTTGGGTGCTGCCTGGTATCTGCCAGAGGAGAGGCAGATTACCACCAAGGAGCAGATGCTGGACGAGATGTGTGCCACCCTGGGTGGACGTGCCGCCGAGGAACTGTTCACCGGACACGTGTCTTCAGGTGCCATGAACGACCTGGAACGTGTCACCAAGCAGGCTTACGGCATGATAGCCTACATGGGTATGAGCGACAAGTTGCCCAACCTCTGTTACTACAACAATGACGAGTATCAGTTCCAGCGTCCCTACAGCGAGGAGACGGCGCGTCAGATAGATGCCGAGGTGCAGCGCATGATAGCCGAGCAGTATGCCCGTGCCAAGGCCTTGCTGTCGGAGCAACAGCATGGACATGCACAGCTGACGCAGATTCTGCAGGAGCGTGAGGTTATCTTTGCCGAGGACGTGGAGCATATTTTCGGCAAACGCCCATGGACCAGCCGCACGGAGGAACTGCTTGACGACAATGCCAAGAGCGAGGATGCAGGCGTTGCCGACGGCAAGAACGAGGACAACGGCAATGACGCGGAGTTGCACAACTCATAGCTTCTGACATAGGACGGCATAGGCCGTCCTATACCTTATAATATAGAGATACTATTTCCTACATCACATACATACTTCGACCAACGTGAAAAACCTTGTCATTCGCACTGTCACCGGCGTAGCCTTCGTTGCCATAATGGTGGCAAGCATCATATCCAGTCCCTTTAGCTACGGGGCTTTGTTTGCCGTCATCACGGCCTTTGCCACCAGGGAGTTCTGCAGTATAGTCAACAAGATAGAGGGTGTGCACGTAAATACCCTCATGTGCATGGCGGCCTCCATGTTCTTGTTCTTTGCCGTGTTTGCCTATAGCACCGGTTATGCAAGCGTCGCCATGCTGATACCGTCTGCGGTATTCCTGCCTTACCTGCTGCTCGTCATGTTCCTGTTCATCAGTCCGCTCTATTGGCGCAGGGACAAGGCTCTGCACACGTGGGGCTTCATGATGATGTCCCAGATGTACGTGGCGTTGCCATTTGCTCTGCTCAATTGTATTGCCTTTATCCCATATCCGATGGGGTCGCTGGGCACGGCCTATGTCTACATGTATCCTTTGGCCGTGTTCCTGTTCCTGTGGAGCAGTGATACGGGCGCCTACTGTGTGGGCTCTCTTTTGGGCAAGAAGATACCGTATCGCCTGTTTCCTTCCATCTCTCCCAACAAGTCGTGGGTGGGTAGCATAGGTGGTACGTTGTTGACCCTGGCGGTGAGTGTGGTGATTGCTCATTTTGAACCGTCCCTCACCATGTGGCAGTGGATGGGGTTCGGTTTGGTGGTAGCCGTCTTTGGCACATGGGGTGATTTGGTGGAAAGCCTTATCAAGCGCCAGCTTGGCATCAAGGACAGCGGCAATGTGCTCCCCGGCCATGGCGGTTGGCTTGATCGTTTCGACAGCAGCCTGATGGCAATCCCGGCTTCCGTGATTTACGTCTATACGATGTGGACCATGTGACCCTGCGATACGGGTTACATGTCATACGTCATCCGGACGGGTGGGATGCAGCATCGCGGACCGTCTTGCGGATGACCGGATAATAAAAAAAGGGACTCCGTCGTCACTGTTCATGTGACTGCGGAGTCCCTTTTTTGTGGCCTTATTCAAGCAAGCCTATGTCTGATACTTACTGGGCGTCCTTGATCTTTTGTGCCATGATGGCCAACTCGGCCTTCAGGGCCTCGACCTTCTTCTGCATTTGATCTACGAGTGAGTTGCCCTTCTTGGATGATGCGGAAAGGAAGCCGATGTTGTTCTCGTACGTTCGGATCTCGTTCTGCAACTGCTCGTAGATGCGCTGCATGCGCTGGTGGTCGCCGCCTGCAGCCTCCTGGATCTTGTGGAAACGGTTGGCGGTGCGTTCCTGAATGCGTGCGCCTCGTGCGCGGTCGTAGAGCTTGTCGCAAGCCTCGCGATACTGCGCGTAAGCCTTATCCTTCTCCTTGAAGGGAACGTGGCCAACTGCTGTCCATTCGGCCTGCAACTCCTTTACCTTATCTATATCTACCTCGCCTTCGGTATCGGCAAGAGCCTGTAGCTGCGCAGTGATCTCCTGCTTCTTCTGCAGGTTTTGCTTCTGCTGGTCACGCTCGCCGCTATTGGCCTGCTTCTTGGCATCAAAGAAGGTATCGCATGCCGCGGTAAAGTCCTTCCACAGTTGTTCACTGTACTTGCGGGGTACGGCACCGATGGACTTCCACTCCTTTTGCAGTGCTACGAGGGCATCGGTTGTAGCACGCCAATCGGTGGCGGTACTAAGTTCCTGAGCCCTCTGCACCAGGGCGCGTTTCTTCTCGAGGTTGGCGGCCTGGTTTTCCTTCATCGTCTTGTAGAACTCGGCTTTTGCTGTGAAGAAGCGGTCGCATATCTGGCGGAAACGCTCGAAGATGGTGTTGTTCTGCTTTTGCGGTGCGAAGCCTATGGTACGCCACTCGGTTTGCATATCCAGGATTTGCTTGGTGAGAGCGTCCCATTCTATCTTCTTGTCTTTTGCCTCGGTCTGCTGCACGAGAGCTTCTGCATTGTCGCATATTGCCGTCTTGCGTGTGAGGTTCTCTTCTTCTTGTGCCTTGATGGCCTCGAAGTGGGCCTGATGGCGCTTGTTCACTTCCGTAGAGGCATTCTTGAAGCGTGTCCATATCTCTTCGCGCAACTCACGGTCTACGGGACCTATCTCTTTCCACTGTGTGTGCAGTGCCTGCAACTGTCCGAAAGCACTGACCACATCATCCACGTCCTTGAGAGCTTCGGCTTTCTCGCACAGTTCCGTTTTGGCCTCGAGGTTCTTCCGGAAGTCGTAGTCGCGCATCTCATGACCAAGCTTGAGCAGGTCGTAGTACTGTTCGGTGTAGTGCTGGTAGGTCTTCCATATCTCTGTGCTTTGCTCGGCAGGCACAGCCCCTATCTCCTTCCACGCTTGCTGCAATTGCTTGAAGCGGTCGAAGTTGGTGCCTGCCTCCTCGGGCGTGGCGGCCAGTTGCTGTATTTCCTCCAGAATAGCCGTCTTGCGTGCCAGGTTGTCTGCACGTTCTTCTTGCAGGCGCAGTTGTTCGGCAGCACGCTTTTCGCGTATTGCCTGCATGGCCTGACGGAAGGTCTCTTCCAAAGGATCCATTACCGGGACGTATGCCTCGGGGGCGCCTCCCTGTTCGATGAACTCCTGACGTGCTTGCTGCAATGCCTGGTTCTGATAACGATAAAAGAGTTGTTTCAGCTGTTCCACATCGGCTTTTTCCGGAATAACCTCAGCCTGTGCCAGCTCTTGAGCGCGTGTCACCACCTCTTCCTTGGTGGTGAGCTGTATGTTTTCTGTTTGTTCCATAGTCGGTTTATATCCATTTCTTGTGTCTGAAGAACCACCAGAACAGTATGGTGATGCAGACTGTGAGTATGAGTGCCACGGGGAAGCCCCACCATACGTGCTCCATGCCGTTGATGAGGTTCATGCCGAACAATGAGGCGATGAGCGTTGGGAACATCATGATGATGGAGATGGACGTGAGCATCTTCATCACCTGAGACATATTGTTGTTGATGAGGTTGGCGTAGGTGTCCATGGTGGAGTCCATGATGTTGGTGTAAATGCCTGCTGTTTCGCGAGCCTGGGCAAACTCGATGTTGACGTCCTCTATCAGGTCGGCATCCAGTTCGTCCACCTTGAGTTTGAACTTCAGTTTGGACAGGAGTGTCTCATTGCCACGTATGGATGTGACAAAGTATGTCAGGGAGTCTTGCAATCTTGACAGGGCGATGAGGTCTGCGTTGTCTACCTTGCGGTCCAGGTTGCGCTTGCTTTGGTCGATGAGGGCCTGTATCTGTTTCAGTCGTTTCAGATACCACACGGCGCTGCTCAGGAAAAGGCGGAAGACCATGTCTACCGAGTCGGTGAAGCCCAAACCACGGCGCTGCTGATAGGTGACGAAGTCGATCATCATGTTGGTCTCGAAGTAGCACACCGTGATGCACACGTCGCCTTTCAGTATGATGCCCAGGGGAATGGTGGTGTATGGTGTACGTGAGCGTACCTCCTTGACATAGGGAATGCGCAGGATTATCAGGGACCAACCCTCGTCGCGGTCATAGCGTGGCCGCTCATCGGTATCGGAGATATCGCTGAGGAAATAGTCGGGTATGCCCAATGTCTTTTCGAGGAACTGAGTGTCGTCCTCGTTGGGACAAGTGACCTGCACCCAACAGTTGGGCGCCCATTCTTCCATGGTCCGGAGTCCTTTTTGTGTATTCCAGTAGGTTCTCACTTCTGTGCTTTTTTATTGGCCTGTGTGCAATTCGGCTCACAAATATATGAAAAAGAATACGAAGAGCGGCGGTGCCGTGTGCTTTTTTGTTCGTAACATGGCGCTTTTTGCTTTTTTGTCTTAGCGCGAGGCTGCAATATCGTTGGTCAATTGCACAAATTGTGCCACCGAGAGCTGTTCGGGACGCATGGCTCCGCACGGGTGTCCGTCGGGTAATATGCCCTTGAGCGAGCCACGCAGCATCTTGCGTCGTTGCTGGAAACTCTGCTTCACTATCCGTGTGAGCAGGCCGACGTCGCATCCCGGGTCTGTCACTCCGTTGCGTTTCATGCAGATGACCGCCGACTGTACCTTCGGGGGAGGATTGAAAACACCTGGTGGCACGGTGAAGAGGTATTCCACATCGTACCATAACTGCACCAGTACGGTGATGATGCCGAAGGCCTTGGTTTCGGGCTTGGCTGCCAGGCGTTCGGCCACCTCTTTCTGTATCATGCCGGTGCAGCATGGTATGTAGTCCTTGAAGTCGAGCATCTTGAAGAAGATCTGCGACGATATGTTGTAGGGGTAGTTGCCCGTGAGCACGAAGGAACTGCCGCCGAAGGTGCGGTCGAGATGCATCTTCAGGAAGTCGTCCTCTATTATGTTGTCCTCAAACTTGGGATACGTCTTGCGTAGGTAGTCCACACTCTCACCGTCCAGTTCCACAACCTTGAGCGGTCTGGGTTTCTGCATGAGGAACTGTGTCATCACCCCCATGCCGGGGCCAACCTCCAGCACAGGCAAGTCCGGACAGGCGTCCACGGTGTCGGCTATGCGCCGTGCTATGTCGAGGTCTGTCAAAAAGTGTTGCCCGAGAAACTTTTTGGGCTTTACAAGGGACATATATGGCTTTCTTTTTGTATTTTTGCACGAAGATATGGAGAATTATGTAATGTACCAAGAAAAACGCCTTATTTTGTGCCCGGCGCTCCCGCAATCATGTTGAAGACAGTCCTCAAGTTTACTTTGCGCGTTGGCTTGCCCCTTCTCTTGGCCGCCGTTATCTTGCGTTGGATGTACAACGGTGTGGAGTGGGGAGCGATGTGGGCCGTGCTGGACGGTGGCATGAATTGGTGGTGGATGTTGCTGAGCATGCCATTCGGTGTCTCCGCACAAGTGTTCAGGGCGTTGCGGTGGCGTGTGGCACTGAAGCCTTTGGGCGAGAAACCTCGTCTGTCGGTATGCTGCAACAGCATCTTCCTGAGCTACGCCTCCTCCTTGGCTGTTCCGCGTGTCGGCGAGGTATTGAGGTGCGGCATGCTTACGAGGTACGAGGGAATAAGTTTCACGCGGCTCATAGGCTCTGTCGTCAGTGAGCGCATCGTGGACATGTTCATGGTGTTACTGTTCTCTATAGTTACATTGCTTACGCAGGTGCCGGTCTTTATGCGTTTCTTTGATGAGACGGGGCTGGATCTCGGCGGCTTTCTTTCCGGCTTCACGGCATCCGGTTATCTGGTTACCGCCGTATGTGCCTTGGCTGCTCTTGGTCTGGTCATTATATTGTTGAAGAAGCTGGAGTTCTTCTCCCGTACCAAGGCCAAACTGTCCAAGCTTATAGAGGGAATGGCTTCCGTGGCGCATTTGCACAATCCCTGGCTGTTCCTTTTCTACAGCGTGGGTATATGGGCAAGCTACTACCTGCATTTCTACATCGCGTTCTTCTGCTTCGACTACACCGCCCAGTTGGGCCCCATAGCAGCCATGGTGGCTTTTGTTCTGGGATGTTTTGCCGTGCTGGTGCCCACGCCCAATGGCGCGGGTCCGTGGCACTTTGTCGTGAAAACTGTCCTGGTGCTCTATGGAGTCCAGGACAATGAAGCGGCCGTGTTTGCCTTGATAGTGCACACGCTGCAGACCCTGCTGACCGTTTTCCTGGGACTGTATGCCCTGGCGGCTTTGGCCATGACCAGGGCCGTGGAGTCCCATGCATCTTGCGCCGTATCGGCCGTGGGCAACGAATGTGACGACCTGTCGTGAACAACAATAACACCATATAAATATAATACAACATGACTATCAACGATCTTAACCCGAGAGAGGTGTGGCAGAACTTCCATCTGCTGACACAAGTACCCCGTCCCAGCGGTCATCTGCATAAGGTGCAGGAGTTTCTGCTGTCGTGGGCCGCAGAGCGCGGCATAGAGGCATTCAAGGACAATGCCGAGAACATTGTCATGCGCAAGCCCGCCACCCCGGGTCGTGAAGACCGTCGCACGGCGGTCCTGCAGGCACATATGGACATGGTGCCCCAGCAGGTCGACGGAGGCACACACATCTTCGAAACGGATCCCATCCAGACGTGGGTGGACGGTGAATGGCTTCGTGCCAAGGGTACCACCCTGGGTGCCGACGACGGCATAGGTGTGGCCGCCATCATGGCCGTTCTGGAGTCCAAGGATATAGAGCACGGTCCTCTGGAGGCACTCATCACGGCCGATGAGGAAACCTGCATGTATGGCGTCAATCATTTCAGCGCAGACACACTGAAGGGCGACATCCTGCTGAATATCGACAACGAGAAGATGGGCGAGTTTGTCATCGGCAGTGCCGGTGGCGTCAACATCACCGCCACGATGCAGTATAAGGAAGTGGAGACCGATGTCGAGGACGTGGCCGTCAAGATCAGCGTGTCCGGCCTGCGCGGCGGTCATTCCGGGCTGGAGATCAACGAGGGTCGTGCCAATGCCAACAAACTTCTGGCCCGTATTGTACGCCAGGCCGTGGTGGACGACGAGGCTCGTCTCTGCACCTGGCACGGCGGCAACATGCGCAATGCCATTCCCCGCACGGCCGAGGCTGTACTTACCATGCCAAGGGAGAATGTGGATGATCTGGCCGAGCTGTGTGAGTTCTGTCAGAAGCAGTTTGCCGACGAATACCGTGGTGTTGAGGCCGACATCGCTGTGAATATGGAGTCCGTGGCCTGCCCCGCCAAGCAGGTCCCCGAGGAGATACAGGACAACCTCATCAGCGCCATCATGGCCTGCCACAACGGCGTCCTGCGCTTCATCCCCAGCATACCGTCCGTGGTGGAGACCAGCAGCAACCTGGCCATCATCAATATCGGCGAGGGCAAGGCCGAGATGCTCATTCTGGCACGCAGCAGCTGCGACACCCAGCTGGAGTTTCTTCAGGAGATGATGACCTGCACCTTCGGCATGGCGGGCATGAAGGTGGAGTTTGGTGGCCAGTATGGCAGTTGGCAACCCAACTTCGACTCTCCCATAGTGGCCAAGATGGTGGACGTCTATAGGGAATGTTTCAATGAGGAGGCCCGTGTGGAGGTTTGTCATGCCGGTCTGGAGTGCAGCCTCATCGGTGCACTGTATCCCGAGATGGATCTTGTGAGCTTCGGTCCCACACTGTGTTCTCCCCACACTCCCGATGAGAGATGCAACATCCCCAGCGTGGAGAAGTTCTGGACGTTCCTCAAGGCTCTTTTGGCCAGCATTTGATATTTCATAGTAAGCATTGAGGGTGTGTCAAAAATGGAGATATATGCAAACAGATTGCTCTCCACTATGCAGCGGGCTGAAAGCCCAATGAGC
>DBLZ01000097.1 GCA_002297545.1 Prevotellaceae bacterium UBA711
AGAACCGTTGCCCAGTGGCAGGGCGTTGTGCCATTGTACATCGTCCACCCATCCGTTGGGGTGGTCGGCCACTGTGGCGTCGGCAGGGTAGGTGTACCACAGTTTCATGTCTTTGGCCTCTTCGTATGTCTGGCAACATGTCAGCATGGTGGCGAGGCCTACTAATAGAATCGGTTTCATAGATTTGTTTGTATATTAAGTTAAGTGTGTCGTGTGCCCAAGGCTGGTGGGTGGCGGGGTAGTGGTTGACAATGGCTCAGAAGAAGTCTATTTCGGCCGCTGTCGTTACGGGGCTGTTGCCGGTCGTTTCGGTGGCGGCGATACGTATATATCTGGCTGTTATACTTTTATGGAAGTAATGGAAACGTTTGGTGGGATCGTTGATGATGTTGCCGAACTCAAAGGTTCCGACCGTGTCCCATGTCTTGCCGTCGCTGCTGCATTGGATGACCCCTTTGGCCATCATGCCTTTAGAGTGTTCACGCTGCGGGGTGTAGGCAAAGCCGTGGATGGTCTCGGTTTGGCCAAGGTCTATGGCAATGCCGCAGGTGTCTTGCTCCGAAGTCATCCAATATGTCCCGGGATTGGCATCGAAGGCCATAGTGGCGCTGTGCCCGTTTACGCCATTGTCTGCCCCAATCAGTTTCCAGTTTGTCTTGGCAATGCCCATCTGTTCGGCCAGCACGGCACCATTCTGTCCGTTAAGTATGGAGATGGCTTTCAGTTTACCGCTGTGCATGGTGAAGGGGCCTGTGTATGGCGATGATGCTTCTGTCGGTTCGGTGCCGTCTGTGGTATAGTAAATCTTGTATCCGGCATTGAGGTTTTTGGCGATGTCATGCCCGTGCGCATTCCAGCCGAAGTTGTGCTTTACCGCTTCTATGGTGACGAGTCCATCTCGGTCCTGCCTGCATGCCAGGCGGGGCGGACGTGCCTTGTAGTAGTGGGCGGAGATGTGGCTGATGGTGGGGGGGGCACGTGAGGCGATGATGCGGATGCGGATTTTGTCCGTTGTGACATCCGGGAAACGCAGTATGCGCTTGTAGCCGATATTAGTCCCACTGGCTATCTCCTTCCAATGGCCGTCCACCCATGCATCCACGACATGCTCCTCCACACGTTCGCTCCTCTTGTCCACAGCCTCCTGTAGCATCAGGCGGTTAAAGGTGACTGGAGATGGTGTGGTGATGATGATGGGTCCGGCTACGTCCAGGAATGTCTCCTCCTTGCCATCGAGCACAGCCTTGGGTCCACTGGCTCCGAGGAGCAGGTTGGTGCCGTATGTCTGGCGAATACGTTTTCCCGTCTCGCGCAGGACACTGACGTCAGTGTCTGAGAAGCGTCCTTCTCTGTTGGGAGGGATATTGAGCAGGAAGGTGGAGTTTCCACCTACTGAACGCTCATAGATATCGAAGACGTCGTCGGCACTACGTGTCCTCTGTCTCGTGTCGTCGCGGTAGAACCATCCCTCGCGTATGGAGGTGTTGGTTTCTGCCTGCTGATAATGCAGATAGCGTCCTTCATAGAGCCTTTCGCGGCTGCCGAGGTCGCGGTCGGTCATATCATTGAAGTGCTGCAGTGTGTCCGGGTCGACGGGGTAGGTTACTACGTTCCATTCCGTCTGGCGTGTGGCTCCTCCCTCGTTGCCACACCAGCGGACGTCTTCGCGCCCAAAGATTACGGCCTTGGGAGCCAGTGCATGGATCAGTTCCTTCCAGGCATGGTAATTGTACGTCTGTCCACCTTTGCGTTTGGGATGTGCTCCGTCGAACCACACTTCGTCAATTGGGCCGTACTCCGTGAGCAGTTCATAAAGCTGATTGAGAAAGTACTCGTTGTAGTCATCCACCAGGAACCTGAACTTCTTCTTGCACTTGAACGGCCTCCCTGGCACCTCCCGTGGGATGGTGCGCATAGTGTATTTGCTCAGGTTGCCATACAGTCCTTGCGGGCTCTCTATCTCGTGCAGGTCGGCGGGAGAGAGGTATATGCCCAGTCTGAGACCATACTTGCTGCAGGAGGCAGATAGATCCCTGAGTACGTCACCCCGGCCGTTCCGGAACCATGTGGACATGATGCCATGCCGGGTATATCGGCTTTGCCATAGGACAAAGCCATCGTGATGCTTCACCGTAAGGATTACCAGCCGCATGCCCGCATCCTTCATGGCTTGGCACCACTGGTCGGTATCCAGCTCCTTCAAGTCAAATGTGGCAGGATCCTCCATGCCCGTGCCCCATTCGCGGCGAGTGAATGTATTGGGGCCAAAGTGTATGAAAGCGATGAACTCTCTCCTCATTGCCTCCATTTGGTTCCTTGTCGGCACCACATGTGTGGCCTTTTCAATGATCTGTTCCTTGCTGTCGCCCGGCTCTATTCTGATGGTGTTGGCATAGCGTGCTTTCCATCCTTGTGCATGTATTCCCATCGTCATCATCATGGCGATGGCTGTCATCAATGTTTTCCTCATGGTATTTATGTGGTTTCAGTGTATTTCCCATAGAACTTTTCGTGCCTGTAAGGCGTACTTGAATACAAATACTGACGCAAATATACCTAATTTCCCGTGAATTACCAAATAACATCAGCACAAGTGTCACCCGATAGATTTTTATGTGTCACTCGAAGTGCCGGATGAATAACAAAATATGCCCACCCTGGTCTCCTGTTTGTAGTAGGCAAGGGTGGACATTTGGTATGTAATCAGTTCAGCTTGAATTTTCAGTTCCTGAACTGCAGATGGTCGTTGTCTGCTTCCACGATTATGGGGCGAGACTTGTCCAGTGAACCTGAAAGCATGGTCTTGCTCAGGTCGTTGAGGAGGAGGCGCTGTATGGCGCGCTTTACGGGACGGGCACCGAAGTCGGGGTCATAGCCCTCGCGGGAAAGGAGGGATATGGCATCAGGACGGATGTCCAGAGTGATGTCGGAATCACGTAGGCGCTTCTTGATGATGTCCAGTTGTAGGCAAACAATGTCGCGAATCTGTGCTTCGGTCAATGGCTTGAAAGTGATAATCTCGTCCACACGGTTAAGGAACTCCGGACGCACGGTACGGAATAGTTGTTCGCGCGTGTAGTTGGAGGTCATGATGATGATGGTGTTCTTGAAGTTGACGGTGCGGCCTTTGCTATCCGTCAGACGTCCGTCATCCAGAACCTGTAACAAGGTGTTGAAGACATCGGGATGGGCCTTTTCTATCTCGTCGAAGAGCACTACACTGTATGGCTTGCGGCGTACGGCTTCTGTCAGTTGGCCACCTTCGTCATAGCCCACGTATCCTGGAGGAGCACCGATCAGTCGAGTCACGGAGAACTTCTCTTGGTATTCGGACATGTCTATGCGGGTCATCATCTTCTCGTCATCGAAGAGGTACTCGGCCAAGGCACGTGCCAATTCTGTCTTGCCAACACCGGTAGTACCCAGGAAGATGAATGAGCCAATGGGGCGTTTCGGGTCTTGGAGACCGGCACGACTGCGGCGCACGGCATCGCTAACTGCTTGGATGGCATCGTCCTGACCAATGACACGTTGGTGCAACTCATTCTCCAAGTGCAACAACTTGTCACGTTCACTGGTTTTCATGCGATTGACAGGTATGCCAGTCCAACGGCTCACGACATCGGCAATGTCGTCTGGGGTGACCTCCTCACGTAGCAACTTGGATGAACCAAGGGCTTGGGTATGCTCTGCCAATTCCTTGTCCAATGCTGGCAGTTGACTGTAGCGTATTTCGGCCACACGGGCATAGTCGCCTTCGCGTTCGCGTTGTTCGGCTTCACGACGCAGAGCCTGCTGACGTTCCTTGATGGTCTGGATCTTCTCGGCTTGAGCCTTCTCGCCTTGCCACTGTTGGCGCATGGCGTTCTCCTCTTTCTTAAGAGCGTCTATCTCCTTGGACAGTTCTTCCAATTTGAGCTTGTCCTTTTCTCGTTTGATGGCTTCGCGCTCTATCTCCAACTGTCCAAGGTGGCGTGTGAGCTCGTCCAGTTGTTCGGGCACAGAGTCACGCTCCATCCTCAGTCGGGCAGCAGCCTCGTCCATAAGGTCAATGGCCTTGTCCGGCAGGAAACGCTCGGTGATGTAACGGTTGGACAGCGTGACGGCGGAGATTATGGCATCGTCCTGTATACGCACTCGATGATGCTGCTCATATCGTTCACGAAGGCCACGCAGGATGCTTATGCTTGACGGCACATCCGGCTCGTCTACGGTAACGGTCTGGAAACGGCGTTCCAGTGCCTTGTCCTTCTCGAAGTACTTGCGGTACTCGTCCAAGGTCGTTGCACCGATACTACGTAGTTCACCACGTGCCAAGGCCGGCTTCAGTATGTTGGCAGCATCCATGGCGCCCTGCGTTTGGCCGGCGCCTACGAGGGTATGGATTTCATCTATGAAGAGGATTATCTCGCCGGCACTTTGTATCACCTCGGAGATCACGCCCTTCAGACGTTCCTCAAACTCGCCCTGATACTTGGCACCGGCTATCAGTGCGCCCATGTCCAGGGAGTATATTTTCTTGCCTTTCAGGTTCTCGGGCACGTCACCACGGAGGATACGATGTGCCAAGCCTTCGACAATGGCGGTCTTACCAGTACCGGGTTCACCAATGAGGATGGGGTTGTTCTTTGTGCGGCGGCTTAGGATCTGCAGCACACGACGGATTTCTTCGTCACGACCAATCACCGGGTCGAGTTTCCCTTGCTTGGCATCCTCCACCAGGTTGTGGGCAAAGCGGTCAAGAGCTTTCTCTTGGGGTTGCTGATTGTTCATGTTGTTCTGCATAGTTATTTGTGTTTAATGCCGGGCTTGTCGTGGGAGCGTTTCCTGCGACCGCCCCTGCGGTTATTCAACCGAAATATAGCAAACACTATGCAAAAGACTGTATATCAGCCAAAGTGTCTTAAAATGGGACTTTATGTCATGCCCTGTGTGCATCTATTGCAAGAATGGCCGTACTATGGTTTCTGTCCTGTCCCATAGCTCCTGCATCTTGGGGTGACGTGTGTACTTGGGGCCCAGGTTCACGATGTGGCGAGAGCGGAAGAAATGGCCTGTCTCACCTTTCACATCGTTGTCCAGCAGCAGGTGTACGGCAGTGTCTGCCCCCTGTTGTGGAGTGCGTATTACGGGACGGAAGAGTAGGTCTGTCAGTGGGTCTATGAACATTTGCAGGCGGATGATGCCAGTATCCACTATGCCGGGATCCACGGCATTCACCGTGATGCCACGGTCATGGATACGGCGTGCCAATTCCATGGTGAAGAGGATGATGGCCAGCTTGCTGTTGCTGTAGGGACGAAAGCGTATGAACCATCCCTTGCAACCCTGTTCGAAGAACTCTGGGAAGTTCAGCCGGCCGAGGGGGTGCACACATGAGGCCATGTTCACTATGCGTGCTCCGGCGGACATGAGAGGCAGTAGCAGGCGGGTCAGCAGGTAGGGACCTACGTAGTTCACGCTGACCGTGCGTTCCAGTCCGTCCACTGTGTAGTGGCGCCCTGTCTCCAGTGTGCCGGCATTGTTCATCAACAGGTCCACGCGGCCAAACCGCTTACGTATGATGTCGGCGAACTCGCGTACCGTGCGCAGATTGGCCAGGTCTATGCCTATGACCTCTATGTTCGGGTTGCCTGTCTCTTGACGAAGCTTCATGCACTTGTCCCGTGCCTTTTTGGGGCAATAGCAGGCCATAACGGTATGGTATCCGGCCTGTGCCACGGCACGCGTCTCCACCATGCCCATGTCGCCGTCTGCTCCGGTGACTATCGCTATCTTGGTGCTCATGTCGAATATCGTATATAATAAATTAAGGTATCGGCAGTTTGTGGCCGTGTACCTGGCATTGCATTTACTTCAGAGTGCTCTGTTCGCGCTCTATGCGCTCTATCTCACGAACCAGGTCCTTGGGCAGAGGTTCTTCCAAATGGTGATGACATGCCATCTCCAGCGAGTACATGCGTCCTATGCAGTAGTTGCTGTGTCCGCAACCGCAACGGTGATGCGGATCCTCTTTCAGGCGATTCACGAAATCTGTCTCGTTGAGCAAACTGCGTGCCATCTGTACGGCTTCAAAGCCGTGTCCCAGCACCTCGTTGATTTTGTCTCCTGCTACCAGACCGCCAACGTATATGAACTTCATGTCGGGGAGTGCCTGGCGGAACTTGAGAGCGTCCTCCAGGAAGAAGGCTTCCTCATATTTCATCGAGGGTATCATCATCTTGCCGCACATGCGCACACCATATTTCAGCCACCACTTGTCCATATAGTGTGTCATGGTGCGTATGGGCATCTCGCCGCGCATCACGTACATGGGCGTGGCGCTCACCAGGCCGCCGCTCAGTACTATGGCATGTACTCCCAGCTCCTGCAGACGGCGGGCTATCTGCATGCTCTCCTCCAGCGTGGTGCCCGGTTTCTTCAGACCATCGCGCATGTTCATCTTCACTATCACGGCCATGTCACAGCCGGTAGCCTTCACTGCCTCCCGTATGCACATGGTCATGAATCGCATGCGGTTTTCCAGCGAGCCGCCGTATTCGTCGCTACGATGGTTGAAGTACGTATTGAGGAACTGGTCTATCAGGTAGCCATGTCCGCAGTGTATCTCCACGCTGTCGAAGCCGGCCTCGCGTGCCAAATTCACGGCGCGGCCAAAGGCTTGAGCCAGTTCTGGCAGTTCCTCGGCGCGCAGACCGCGGACCAGGGTGGGAGAGTAGAGGTTGAAGCCAGTGCAGGCACCCACGGGAATGCAACCGCAGATGTCCTTGTGGCTCATGTTGCCGCAGTGTCCCAGCTGTATGCCTGCGGCAGCCCCCTCGCGGTGTATGCCGTCCGTCAGGCGCCTGAGTCCGGGGATTATCTCGGGGCGCATCACCAGCTGGCGGTCAAAGCTCAGGCCACTGTCCGTCACGGCAGCGTATGCCACTGTGGTCATGCCCACGCCGCCTCGTGCCACGGAGGTATGGTAGTCATATAGTTGCTGACTGGGTTCGTGCCCCGGGCACATGCTCTCAAAAGCAGCACTGCGAATGGTGCGGTTGCGCAGTGTCAAGGGGCCTATGTGTGCCTGTTCAAAAATTTTATTCTCCATGATTGTCGTGTGTTATCTGAAGGTGTCGCGTGCGCGTGCGTTAATATATATAAGGTATGATTCGTTTGCGTTTGCCCACAGTCTCGTTGCCGAACTCCTGGCGATACCTGCGGTTGATGGCGTGTGCACGTGGTACCAGGTTGGCCGCCGTCCACCAGACGAACATCCATGCCGCAGGGTTGCACAGCATTATGGCAAAGCCTGTCCACTCCATCAGTTCGCCCAGATAGTTGGCGCTGGTGACGTAGTCGAACAATCCTCCCGTTGGCAAGTAGTGGTTGGTGTCGCCCGGGCGGCGCAGGTTGCGTATGGTGTGGTCGGCGCGCATGTGGGTGTACATACCGAGGAAGAAGACCGCCAGGCCAAACCAGAAGTTCCATCCGGTCACGTACTGCATGGGGTCGGTATATTCCTCCCGTGGAAAGCGCAGTATGCCGGCACATAGCAGTCCGGCGTTCATGCTGTTGAACATTGCTCCCATGGCTATGATGTTCAGGGGCATACGGCTCTTGCCCTTCAGCAGGAAGGGGAACACGAGGCTACGGTAGAAATAGTGTATGGCATAGAGCGACAGGAACAGCAATTGCAGCCAGTTGGCTTCCATGCCGATGCTCCCAGCGGCTACCGCCACCAAAGCTGGAACTTCCATCAGGAACCATCCGAGGCGATTGCCTATGCTATAGCCCCATTTACTGGAGCGGAACTTGCCGTAGCCGGCATTCACAAAATAAAGGGAGATGAACACCACGAGCCCCATCAAGGCCATTATCCACAGGATGATGTGATAGTCATGTATCGTCATACGCTCAGAAATATATCGTCTGTCTCATGGTCGTCCGGCTTGTCTGTAGCTACCCTGGGAGGCAACATGACAATCCATGACGGCTGTTTCTAACGAGCAAAGGTAGCACATTTTTATTCCAAACAGACCTATTATGCGATAAATAGTTACAATCACGGCTAAAAAACATGTCCCGTCTTGCCAAAACGCCTGCCTTGGATGTCTGTTCCACATGGCATCTACCCGTAATAACCGTGGCACATGTCCCGTTCGTTCGTGCATCAGACGGTTACGTCTTGTGGCGTTGTGGCAAAATAAACCGGTTGTTGCGGATTGATAAACCGGTTCTTTCATGCGGATAAACCGGTTGTTGCGGGACCATCAATTGGTTTATGACTTTCCATCCATGTGTGGCATGAGCGTGTCCATCACGTGCCGGACACCTGGGCCACGTTGCTCCCACTGGTCATCTCCATTATGCCACGTTGCCCTTTCCACATCCTTATTTATGAGTAGATACATCACAAAGTCCATTGCCCGGCTTGGGCAAAAGGAATTTTAAGCGTACCTTTGCATGGTCAAACAAAGAAGGACTATCCATTGAGTATTAGACGAACTTTAGCACACCGTTGCATGGCTCTCTGCCTCATGCTGTGTGTCGCAGGCTTGCAGTCATGCACCCAGGACAATGTGCACATGCCTGCCGACGGCAACGGTCAGGAGGCATGGGAAACCTATACTGCAACTTTCCCCGGACAGCTTTCAACTACAGTTCCACTGATGGAGGGACACTTGCAGGGACCTGTGCAGACGGACATGGCGGTGCAGGTCAGTGCGTTCCATTCATCACATTCCGGATACGTATGTGTGCACATTCCTTCATTCTCCATCAACGACCCCTTTGTCGTAGGGCTGTTGGGCAAGGCTATCGAAATAGGTGCCATGAAGATAGGCGACGTGGAGTATGCAGCCTTTCCATCCGGAGGCGGATATTTCAGGAAGGACGCTTTTGAAGTGCAGGCCGGCGAATATAATGTACGCGGAGCGCTCTACGGCGAACTCTCCGCTTCGGGGCACCTGACCCTTACCCTCAGCTATCGCCCCGGTGCGATGCCGTTCGAGGTGGTCAGCACTTTTGATACAAACCAATAATACATATAGAGTAAACATTATGAATAAATTGCTTGTTATGGGCATGGCCCTGTTGAGTGTGTTGTGTTTTTCCGCCTGCGGTCATGAAGATGGCCCTGCCGAAAAGATCAAGGGCACATATATCGTGTCTCGTACCATCACTATGGATGTGCCGCCTGAATATATGTTCGAGCCTCAGTACCACGAGGTGAAACTGATAATCAAGGCAGAGAACGAGAACTTCGTCAACATTACCTTGCCCGCAGCCTCCTATGTTTTGAACGGACAGACGATGGACATGCCGTCTTTCACCATCAATAACATACCAGTGCTGGACGATGGCATGGACGGTGGTGTGATACGCGATCATTCTTTCCAGCAAAAGGCAGGAAAGAAGGATGTTGTCGGCAGCATTGATGGCGAGATAGAGGATGATGGAGATATGGAGCTGACAGTAAAGTTCAAGTATGGCTCCATGCCGTTCTCTATGACGCAGAAGTTCAAAAGCCTCTGATACAGGTACCGATTGTCATGAATCGATACTACATTGCCGCCGCCCTGAGTCTGGCTTCCATGTTGTTGCCAGGGTGCGACGGCATTTTTGATGGCATCTACGATCGTCCCGTGGACGATGCCAAGTTGCAACCTGGTTTCAACGATGGCGTCCGCCCTAACCGTTTCACCATCCTGCTGGATGCGCGTGACTACGACCGCTGGTTGTTCCTGGATCTGCACCGTCGCACCATGGACATGAAGCCGGTGCCAATGTCCCTCACCGGCGAGTGGGACGGACGAAGCACCTGTGCCCGCTATCATGTCGTAGGGACTCGGTACGAGTTGCTGGATGAGTTGCCAGTGGATGCGCAGCCTGAACCAAAGGAATGGGACTTGGCTATACATCATTTCGATGTGCGTACCAACGGCGGTAGCGCGTTGGCCACGGACTATGCGACAGTGGATGATGTACCAGAGGATCCGGATGCCATGAATGCCGGACGTGGTTTTACGGCTGACAGCTGGATGCGTCATCAGTGCATAGTAGACCTCAGCGGCATGTTCGACCGCAATATCCGGTACCAGGCCTCCATGGTGAATCCTGTGCTGACGGACTGGGTGAGGATGGACTTCTCCACACCGCCTCCCAAGTACGAGGCATCCCGCAGGGTCTATGTTCTGCGCCTGACGGACGGCAGCATGGCTGCATTGCAGCTCAAAAGTTATATGAGCGAGGCCGGCACCAAGGGATTTCTCACCATAGATGTCCGTTATCCCTTGGCTTCGGTGCGTGGACTTGGCAACAATGAAACAAATGACGCGCAGAGATAAAATGAAGTGTAGGCTTTCTTTGGCCCTGATGCTGCTCTCTGCGGCATGTGCCTATGGCCGTGATGCTGACACGATGGCGGACTCCCTGTCTCGGGATACGTCCATGTTGCGTCACAACATGGACGAGCTTGTGGTTACGGCCACGCGCACTCCGCGTCCCATCAAGGATGTGCCTGTGCTTACACGCGTGCTGAACCGCAGCGATATAGCTTTGAGCGATGCCATGGATTTGAGTGACCTCCTGGGGCGTGAGATGCCGGGCATAGAGTTCTCATACTCCATGAACCAGAAGCTGAACATGAACATGGGTGGCTTTGCCGGACAGAGTGTGCTTGTGCTTGTGGACGGTGAACGCCTGGCGGGAGAAACAATGGAGAACGTGGACTTCGGCCGCCTGAACCTCAATAACGTTGAACGCATAGAGATAGTCCGTGGGGCGCAGTCCGCTCTCTACGGAGCAGGTGCCGTGGGGGGCGTGATAAACATCATCACGGGAGGTGTGCACAAGCCATGGACCTTGAATTTGAATGCGCAACTGGCCGACCATCGTAGTCAGCGCTATGGTGGTGTGCTGGGATTGAAGCGCGGCGGGGTGAGCAATACGTTGGATGTGCAGTATCGCAGCAGGGACAACTATACGTTGTGCATGGATCCTGCCGATGAATGTGAGTTTCGTCAGGTCTATGGCGAACGGATATGGAATGTGAAGGACAAGTTGACCTACAGTCCTTCCAAGCGCCTGCGCCTTAGTGCACGTGCAGGTTATTACTTCAAGGAAATGCCTACGGACGTGGATGTTTATGAGCGTAGCCGTGACTTTGCCGGAGGATTGAGGGCCGATTGGGATATATCCTCGGTTGACAAGCTGGAGGCATCTGTGTATTATGACCAGTATGACAAGTCAGATCTGCTGCGGCTGTGGGGACGTGACGTTATGGATTACCGCAATGTGCAGACGTCAGTGCGAAGTCTCTACCATCGTACTCTCCGCACCTGTGACGAACTGACTGTCGGCGGAGACTATGTGCGCAATTTCCTACGCTCCTATCAGTTCGATGTCGGGCATGGTATGGTGCAGCATGCCGGCGACCTGTTTGCTCAGTATGACTATCAGGCCGATGAGCGTTGGGAGATGGTGGGGGCCGCACGATGGGACTACTTCAGCGATGCGCAATCTGCCTCGCATGTCACTGGCAAGCTGGGACTGCGCTACAAGCCAGCCGACATGGTGGCTTTGAGGGCAGGTTATGCTGGTGGCTTCCGTGCCCCCACGCTGAAGGAGAAGTATTCACGCTTCAATATGGTCGGGAATATATATGTCTATGGAAACGAGGCCCTGAAAGCCGAAAAGTCGCACAACGTATATCTGTCGGCCGAAACATATTGGCAGCACTATCATTTGTCGGCCTCGGCCACATACAGTCACGTGAGCAACCGTATATCCACTTCGGCTCCAATGCAGGGTGGAATGGGGGAGTACTACATACGGTATATGAATCAGGCGAGTGCCGATGTGCTGGGACTTGAGCTGCTGGCCCAGGGAAGATGGACTCCGGCTACTGGACATACGCTGACAGCACGTACAAATTACGTCTTCACACGTGAATGGACCGCTGTGGACAATACCACACCGTATGCTCCCGCACGCCCGCATTCGCTGAACCTGCGTCTTGACTGGGATGCCCGTTGGACCGCCTTCTACAATACTACGCTGTCGGTTTCCGGCCGTGTGCTGTCGGCGGTAGACTATGAGACGGTACAGATGGACTATCCCTTTGCTCCGCGCCATGTCCACAATCCTGCCTATACGATATGGCGCCTGCAACTGCAGAACCGTCTGGGGCGGGCTGTAAGCTTGAATGTGGCGGTGGACAACGTGTTCAATTATGCGCCACACGTGTACTATTACAACTCGCCACAGACGCTGGGTGCCAACCTTATGGTTGGTGTCAGCGTTGATGTGGACAGGTTGTTCTGAGGTCGCGGGTCAGGCTTTCCTGCCCTTCGCGATGGCCTTGCTCAGTATTTCTATGCCTGAAACCAAAAGCAGGCCGGCCAAGGCAAAGAGGGTTGCGCTGACGTAGTGCATGTCCACCTGCTCTGCCGGAATGGTGGATAGCAATTCGCTTGGCACGTCGGGGAATTGGGATTGCTTTATTGCATCCATATTGCTCCAAGGCCACACTTTCACGAGCGAGCCTATGATGAAGCCGTCCATTACCAGCAGCGTCTCGCGATTAAATCGCTCAAGCAGCCAATGCAGGAACTTGGAGAAGCTGATGATGCCTGTGGCGGCACCCAAGCCGAAGACAGCGATGATGGGCAGATTGGTGGCAAAGTCTCCACTGGTCATGCCCGAGATGGAGCCCATAATATATTCATACTTGCCCATGATGAGCAGTATGAAACTGCCTGAGATGCCGGGCAGTATCATGGCGCAGATGGCTATGGCTCCGCTGAGGAATATGAACCACAGGTCATCCGGAGTCTCGGTGGGAGAGAGCGTGCACACTGTCACGCCAAGGAAGATGCCGAAGATGAGCAGTGGTGCGGACATCAGCGTCCAATGCTTTACCTCACGGAGAATGAAGATGGAAGACGCTACTATAAGTCCGAAGAAAAAGCCCCACGTCTCTATGGGATGATGACTAAGGAGATAGAGCATCAGTTTGGCCAGCGTGGCGACACTGAGCAGGATGCCGGTGCCTACGGCAGCCAGGAAGTTGCCGTTTATGTGGTGCCAGAATGCCTTTATATTGCCAGAGAGCAGGAGCTTCACGGCCTGGGCATTGATAGCATTGATGGAGCCAACAAGCTCTTCGAAGATGCCGGTCATGAAGGCTATGGTGCCGCCACTTACACCCGGTATGGCATCGGCGGCTCCCATTCCGGTACCTCGGAGTGCAAGCAGGAAGTAGTCTTTTATTGTACGCATGATGTTGATGGTTTCTGTTTGGTGCGGATAATGGTGTGGTCAATAGTGTTTCTTGGTGAAGGTCTTCTTGCTGGTGAAGCACCATCGGATATTGTCGTAGAGGTCTTGCAGGCCATACACCAACGAACCACGGTGTATGGTGCACATGCAATGCAACATGTAGGTGACGCCACGCAATGGACGGCGTGACAAGTGACGTGAAGTCTCTGCGTCGAACAGACGTCTTTGCGACCAGAAATGGCTTCCGGCACATGCATCCCGGCATGGAAATAGAGCGGGATCCGTGATGACGAGCGTGTTGTCCTCTCTTGCATTGCGTGCCACAAAAATGTCCATGGCGCCGGTCTTCAGTGCAAGCAGTCCGGCAGGTGCATTGTAGCGGAGGAACATCTCCTTTTCAAGCCCAACGATGGCATTTCCGGCGCGGAACAGGGCATGGCGCGTGGATTGCCGGAGGTAAAGGCTGTTGCGCCAGGCCTCGTGCCCTGCGGTGAGGTAGTCGCCGCAATTCTTGGTTCGTGTACGCATTGTGGGGACGAGTACCATTCCATAGTCCGGAGACCATGCTTGCAGCACATCGACCAGCCAATGGTCCGACGGTACTTCTGTGTCGGCATCCAGCAGGAGAACACGCGAGGCGATGGCTGCCCTCATGCCCAGATGCAGGGCCAGCCTTTCGTAGCTGATGTCCTTGGCATTGACAGGCAGGGCCAGGTGCCTGAGACAGTGATGTTCTTCTTCCATGGCTTTGAGCAGGTCGATGGTATCGTCTTCGCTGTGCATGTCCACAACGATGATCTCATAGTCTACTCCCTGCTGCGAGAGCAGAGCCGGCAGGTGGGTGGCAAGCCTTTCTCGTTCGGTGTGGGTGAGAATGACCAGGGCAATCATAGCTCTTCCGTGATGTAGCCTACGGGCAGTGGCCTACAGTTATATCCCGATGCCATAATCTCACCGTAAGCTCCGGCAGAGCGGAAGGCAATCAGATCGCCTCGGTTGGTGCGTGGCATGCCGTAGTTCTTGATGAAGACATCGCTGCTTTCGCATATCGGCCCCACCACGTCGTAGGTGACAAAGTCCGTAGGGGCCTCGGCTGTGAGGTTGTCTATCTGGTGGTACGCACCATATAGGGCCGGGCGCACCAGGTCGGTCATACCTGCATCCACGATGCAGAAGTTCTTGATGGGGTTGCTCTTGATATATAGAACACGCGATATGAGGGCTCCGCATTGTCCTGCTATGGCCCTGCCCAGCTCAAAGTGCAACTGTTGCCCCGGACGTAGCAGAAGGTGCTTGCGATAGGTATCGAAGTAGGCACGGAAGTCGGGCACAGGATAGTGGTCGGGCTGCTTGTAGTCTATGCCCAGACCACCACCCACGTTAATGTTCCTTATGGCTGGGATGCCAGCGACCTCCAGACGTTCCTGTATCTCGTTGATACGGCGCGAGAGGGCGGCAAAGTCGTCCATTTCCAGTATCTGGCTGCCTATGTGGAAGTGTAGCCCTATGAATTCTATGCCGTCCATGTTCGCTGCCATACCTATGAGCCGTTCCATGTCCTGCATGTCTATGCCGAACTTGTTTTCTGTCAGCCCCGTGGTGATATTGGCATGCGTGTGTGCTCCAACGTTGGGGTTGATGCGAAGAGCAATGCGTGCCTTCGTGCCCTTGGCTATGGCCAATTGGTTGATGACTTCCAGTTCTGGCTCGCTTTCCACGTTAAATGCAAAGATGCCGGCATCAAGTCCCAGTTCAATCTCCCAATCGCTTTTGCCCACTCCGGCATAGACTATCTTGTCGGCAGGAAAGCCTGCATGGAGTGCAGCCTGTATCTCGCCGCCGCTTACACAGTCGGCACCGAGGCCTGCCTGTGCTATGATACCAAGAACTTTGGGGTTGGCACATGCTTTGACGGCATAGTGCACATGCATATCGGAGGAGAGGTTGTGCCGTACTTCGGCGAGGGTACGCCGGAGCAGGTCGGTATTGTAGTAATAGAATGGCGTGCGTAGCCTTTGGAACTTATCTACGGGAAACATAAGTGTGGGGATAGGTTAGAACAGTGTCTTTTGCAATGCCTGGAGAGCCTTCTGTTTGTGTTCGGCCTTTACCAGGAAGGAGATGTTGTGGTTGCTGCCACCGTAGGAAATCATGCGTACGGGGATGTCGCGGAGTGCATCGCATGCCACGCTCTCGAAACCGCAATTGTCCGGCCTGAGGTCGCCAACTACGCAGATGATGCACATGTCCTCGTCGCAGGTGACTGTGCCGTACTTCTTCAACTCGGAAATGATGTCGGCCAGGTGTGCGGTGTTGTCGATAGTGAGGCTCACGCCCACTTCGCTGGTGCAAATCATGTCTATGCTGGTGCGGTAGGTCTCGAATATCTCGAAGACCTTGCGCAGGAACCCGTAGGCCAGGAGCATGCGCGAGGAGTTGATATGGATGCAGGTATTGTTGTCGCGGGCTGCCACGGCCTTGATCTTTCCCTCGTTGAATTCATTGTTGATGATGGTGCCGGGTGCATCGGGGGCCATAGTGTTGAGCAGCCGCACGGGCACTCCGGAGAATCTGGCCGGCTGTATGCAGGTGGGGTGTAGGATTTTGGCTCCGAAGTAGGCCAGTTCTGCAGCCTCGGCAAAGTTCAACTGTCGTACGGGAGTGGTACCATCGACGTAGCGTGGATCGTTGTTGTGCATGCCGTCTATGTCGGTCCATATCTGTATTTCCTCAGCTTGCAGTGCGGCGCCTATGAGGCAGGCCGTATAGTCGGATCCGCCGCGTAGCAGGTTGTCCACCTCGCCGTATGCGTTGCGGCAGATGAAGCCCTGGGTGATGTAGACCTGATAGCCGGGGTTCTCCTTCATGTAGGATTGGCACTTGTCTGTGATGTAACGAAAGTCGGGGTCGGCATTCTTGTCGGTGCGTATGATCTCCAGTGCAGGAAGCAGTATGGCGTTGACACCGCATTCCAGCAGATAGTTGGTGACCATGTTGGTGGATATAATCTCACCCTCGGCCAGTATCACCTTTTCCTCGAAGGAGGTGAAATGTATCTTGGTGAAGCTACGCAGGTAGCGGAACTGCTCCTTGATGAAGTCGCGTGTCTTCTCGCGCCACTCCTCGGTGCTGTACAGTTCGTCCACGTGTCCCATGTAGGTGCGTTCAAGCTTGTTGATGATGGTGCTGGCACCCTCGGGGTTCTTTCTATAGAGGTAATCCGATATTTCCACCAGTGAGTTGGTCGTACCGCTCATGGCAGAGAGTACTACAAAGCGCTGTTCGTCTCCCTTTGTGAAGAGCTTGCAGGCTTCCTTCATGCGCTGTGGCGTACCGACGCTGGTACCACCGAATTTCATTACTTTCATGTGTGTAGATATTGTTTATTGTTTATCGCTTTTCTGTGTCAGGGTCTCGTTTTCGCAGAGATATACCGTACCGGGGAAGTACTCGGGCCATTGCAGGTTATGGGTGGAGACCACAACGGTGCAGTCGCCCTGTCTACGGACCTCATCCAATAGGGCCATTACGCGTTCGCCGTTTTCGCTGTCCAGTTGTCCCGTTGGCTCATCGGCGAGTATAAGTTCCGGATGGTTGAGTATGGCGCGTGCTATGCAGACGCATTGCTTCTGCCCACCGGACAGCTCGTGCGGATAACACTTGCCTTTGTCCTGGAGCTCTACCCAATCGAGCACTTCCTCTATCCTCTCGCGGCGCAGGGATTTCTTGTTCCATTCCGTGGCACGCAAGACAAAGTCCAGATTTTCGTTGACCGTTCGGTCTGGCAATAATCGCAAGTCCTGGTGCACTATGCCCATGCGGCGGCGCAGATACTGTAGGTCGCTGTGGGTGATGTGCTTCATGTCCTGATCCAGTATGAAGGCTTGGCCGCTGTGGATGTGTGTGTTGCCATACATGCTGGACAGCAGGGTGCTCTTGCCCGTACCCACCAGCCCTGTCAGGTATATCATTTCGCCAGGCTGTGCCTGCAAGTTGATGCCGGATAGGACGGTACGTTTCTCATAGCGCAGATGGACATCGTTATAGTTTATCGTCATCATTTTTTATATGTGGTGCAATGGGGAGGTAGTGGGTTAGTGCTTCTTCCAGTTGGGATTGTGGCGTTCCATAAGTTCGGTAGCAAGTTGTTCTATGCGCAGTCCCTTGCTGGTCATCAATACAATGAGGTGATAGAGCATGTCCGAGCCCTCGTATATCATGCGGTCGTCAGTACCGTTTACTGCCTCGATGACAAGTTCCAGTGCCTCTTCGCCTACTTTCTGCGCCATGCGGTTCAGACCGTCGCGGAACAGTGATGTGGTATAGGAGCCCTCGGGCATCTGGCGGTGACGTTCCTCTATGAAATCCTGTAGCTCACTTAGGAACAGTAGCGGGTTGGCATTCTCATTTTGTATGGTTTCTTGCTTTCTCACCGGAACGTTCTCTTCGCCCCAGCAGGTGTCTGTGCCGGTATGGCAGACCGGGCCTGTCGGATGTACACGTATGAGCAACGTGTCGTTGTCGCAGTCGTTCTTGATGTCAACGACGTGCAGAAAGTTGCCGCTGGTCTCGCCCTTGGTCCAAAGGCATTGGCGGCTACGGCTCCAAAAAGTTACCTTGCCGGTCTGGACGGTGAGGTCGTAGGCCTGCTGATTCATGTAACCGAGCATTAGCACTTGACGTGTGTCGGCGTCTTGTATGATGGCGGGCACAAGTCCCTGAGTCTTGTCAAAGTTGATGTCCATGTTGCGATATATTATATATAAGGTATCAGTCGTGTGGATATGTATGATATTGTGTGGTGCATTTATCAAAGCCTTACTGTAATGTCCTGTGCTTTCAGATAGGTTTTCAGTTCCGGGATGGATATTTCTCCGAAATGGAATACGCTGGCGGCCAGGGCTGCATCGGCATGTCCTACGGAGAAGACATCGCGGAAATGCTCCATGGCACCAGCGCCGCCGCTGGCTATGATGGGGATGGAAAGGCAGTCGGACAGGAGTGCTATGGCTTCATTGGCAAAGCCTTCCTTTACGCCGTCATGGTTCATGGACGTGAATAATATCTCGCCAGCACCTCGCTCTTGTACTTCGTGTGCCCAATCAAATAGTTTTAACTCCTGCCTTTGGCGGCCTCCCTTGGTGTAGCAATGCCAGCCATCGGCATCTTGGTGCGCGTCTATGGCACATACGATCACTTGAGATCCGAAGTGTCTTGCTATATCGTCTATGAGCGAAGGATTGTATATGGCAGCAGAATTGATGCTTATCTTGTCGGCACCGGCATTCAGAAGGCGTTCTATATCGCTAAGCTCCTGTATTCCTCCGCCCACGGTAAAGGGTATGTTGATGGTGGCGGCCACGCGGCTCACCATGTCGGTGAAGGTCTTGCGTCCCTCAAAACTGGCGGTTATGTCCAAAAAGCATAGTTCATCGGCTCCGTTGTCGCTGTATGCCTTGCCCAGTTCCACCGGGTCGCCGGCGGTGCGCAGGTTGACAAAGTTGGTGCCCTTGACCGTCATGCCGTCCTTGACATCCAGGCATGGTATTATTCTTTTTGCTAACATAATGTGGCGATGTCTATTTTTCCTTCATAGTAAGCCTTGCCAAAGACAACGGCTGGGATGCCGTTGGCCTGCAGCCGGAGTATGTCCTCGTTGCATGAGACACCTCCGGAGGCTATGAGGTGAAGTTGCGGGTATCTGCCCATGACTGTGCGGTACAGTTCCGTTGCCGGGCCTGCAAGTGTTCCGTCCTTGCTGATATCTGTACACAGAACGTTGCGCACCCCGGCCTTGACGTAGCGTTCCAGAAATGGCAGCAACTCCTCTGCAGAGTCCTCTTTCCACCCGTTGATGCTTACCATGCCGTTGCGAACATCGGCACCGAGGATAATTCTGTCGGCACCGTACTTGTCCAACCAAGCAAGGAATGTTTCCGGTTCTGTTACGGCTATGCTGCCTACGGTGACCATGTGGGCACCGGCATCGAAAGCCTTTTCTATGTCTTCTGCGGTCTTGATGCCGCCGCCAAAGTCTACCACAAGATCTGTGTGCTGGGTTATGCTCCTCAGTACGGCGTCATTGACTATGTGCTTGCTTTTTGCGCCGTCCAAGTCCACGATATGCAGGCGCCTGAACCCCAGGCGCTGGAATTCCAGGGCTTGGCTCAACGGGTCTTCGTTGTATATGGTCTTCTGTGCATAGTCGCCCTTGGTGAGGCGCACACATTTGCCGTCTATCAGGTCTATGGCCGGTATCAGTTCTATCATAAGGTGAGGTCTAAAAAGTTCTTTAAGATGCGTTCGCCTACGCTTCCGCTCTTTTCCGGATGGAATTGGGTAGCGTAGAAATTGTCTTTGTGCAGGGCAGCACTGAAAGGCACGATATAGTTTGTCGTAGCTATGGTGTACGGGTTTACCCCCACATAATAACTGTGGACAAAATAAACAAATTCATTTTCACCGAATCCTTTGAATAAGGCGCTGCCTGTTTCGGTCAGGGTATTCCATCCCATGTGCGGCACTTTGTCTTCATGCCGTGCGGGGGTGAATAATTTTACATCCGTGTCAAAGATGCCCAGACAGTCTGCGTTTCCTTCTTCGGAATGTCGGCACAGCAGTTGCATCCCTAGGCAGATGCCCAATACGGGTTGCTTTAAGTTCTTGATCACTTCATCCAGCCGGTTTTGCCGGAGATGGTTCATGGTTGTTTCGGCTTCGCCCACGCCGGGGAAGATAACTTTGTCAGCACTCATCAGTGTTTCCTTGTCGGAAGTGATGGTTGCTTCTACTCCCAGGCGCCTCAAAGCGTATTCTACCGAGTAGATATTTCCTGCATTATATTTTACGACAGCAATTTTCATTAGCTAAAGATAACTGTTTTATTTTTATAACCCCCATCCTTTTCGTTCAATGTGTTTCTGCATAATGTAAGAAAGGAGCATAATAGTGTGCAAAAATAGCGAATTATTGCTGATATGCTAATTTTTCTGATAAAAAGTTTGCAAAAAAGATTGGAATAATGCAATGCTGTAATTTTATGAGGAGTAGGATAGGAGGGGCTGAAAAATATTTTTTTTGTGTTTTTTTGTTCTAATGCTTGCAGATTTAAAAATAATGCGTACCTTTGCACCCGCAATCGAGAGAGAAAGCATTGAAAAGAGATAGATTGAAATATTGGTGCGTTAGTTC
>DBLZ01000035.1 GCA_002297545.1 Prevotellaceae bacterium UBA711
TCTCGGTAAGAGAAAGATGGCTATGTAAACACATCATCTAAACACCTTATACACAGACGTTGACGAGCCCCGGTGCTCCTAAACGTTTACACTATATGTCAAACTTGTTTTCGTGATATTATATCAATAATGTAACGAGTATGATGTTTTATGGTCATGATTCTTGCGTATTTCCCGAATTATGAGTAATTTTGCACCGCTTGTAGTTTTCTCTTACCGAGAGATGACATAGCCATCTTTCTCTTACCGAGAAAATAAGGAGCACTTTTTGGGTGGAGATTTAGCGTTGCTCCAGCCAACGACGCGTTGCCGTACCGACGTTGCCGGAGAGCCGTTTCTGTGATGTATGTGGCCTTGTTGCCGGTACGTCTGCCGTGCATGTTCGGGCGATGTGGCCGGGGTGCCATGGGAGCCGGGCTGAATGATCCAGAATATGCGCCTCGGAGAACCGGATTGTGCGGACGCGAGAACCCGATGTTGTGGACGTATATTCCAGATCTTTTATGCCCGTCCAAATGGCGGCTGTGGCGTTACACGGCAGTCTGGTGGGTGGTGTGCTACGGTGACGGTGGACGGGTTATAACAGCAATTTCAGTATGAGACTGTTGGCCTTGTCTACCATGGATGTGTCCAGCGAGGCCAGGTAGATGCGTGTGGTTGTCTCCGAGTCGTGTCCCATGGCCTCGCTGATGGTTGCTATGGGTATGTTCTTGCTGTGTGCTATGCTGGCCCACCCGTGCCTTGCCACGTATGTGGTCAGGGGTATGGGTAGCCCCAGGATGTGTCCTATCTTCTTCAGATTGTTGTTGATGCGGTGTGCGGCGCTCCGGTATTGCGTCCTGTCGTCGCGGGACGCATCCTGTATGATGGGCAGCAGGTAAGGTGTCCCGGGGCAGAGGTACTTGTCCACTATCTGCTGCATTGGTTTTTCCCATTTGATGAGCAGCTGCTGACTGGTCTTCTTTCGTCGGTAGGACAGGATGCCGTTTCGCAGGTCTTTCTTCTTCAGGTAGGCGATGTCCACGAACGACATTCCGCGGGTATAGAAGCTGAACATGAATATGTCGCGTGCGAAGTCCAGCGCGGGGGGTAGCTCCAGGTCGCGTATCCTGCGTATGTACTCCAGCGATATGGCACGTTTCACGGTCTTCCCTATGCCGGTGTAGACATGCCTGAAGGGTCTCTGTTGCTCTGTCAGTCCCTGTTCCACGGCGCGGTTGTATATGGCGCGCAGATTGCGCATGTAGTACGATGTGCTGTTGGGGCAGATACCGTGTCCCTTCTGCCACGTCTCGTACTCTGTCATCAGGGTGCTGCTGACAGAGTCCAGCAGTATGTCTCCGCCGGCTCCGCGGAATCGCTCGAAACTGTTCAGCGCCGTGCGGTAGTTTTCGGCCGTACGTGTTTTGCCCGCCCCGGTGAGATCTTCCACGAGTTGCCGCCCGAAGGACAGGAACAGGTGGCTGCCTATGTTGCCGGCATACAGCTCTGCCACGCGGTCGGCCGTGTAGGGCTGCCTCGTCTGCTCCAGATGTAGGATGATGTTCTGCAGGCGCGCCATGTCCTCGGCCATACGGCTTTCCATGTAGAGCAGGCGATGCCTGCGTTCCGTGTCGGCATCTGCGGGCAGCACTATCCGTGCCGATGTGCTGTCCCATTCCGCGGGGAACAGTTTGTGGCCCGAGGCTATCTGCCTGACTATACGCCTGTGAATTACTTGATAATAAAGAGTCCCCTCCGCTCCATTGACGGAGGAGGGACGCAGTTTTGCTTTTACACTTGCCATAATGATGTAGGATGGTTTTTGGTACAGTCTTAATAAAGAACGTAACGCGAGTTGCGTTTTCCCCAGACTGTAGGCCCTACGGGAGGCTAAAGTGTAAAAGCTGTGACGTGATGTGTATGTGTGGGGCTATTTCTTTGCCTGCGGTATGGTGCTGTAGCTCTTCTGCTGCACCACTTTCAGGTTGCGCAGGCGTGTGGGGTTGGGTTCCGGGGCATCGTTCAGGATGTAGCCGGACTGCAGATCGGTAATGGTGGTGCCTGTGGAGTCTGTGAAGAGCGTACCCGCCGGGCAGTTGCAATAGGCGAAAGGATATGTATAGTTGCTGCTGAAGACGTTGCGGCTCCAAGGGAAGTCCTGATTGTGCGGTATTTTCATTTGGCTGAGGATGGTGGCCACGATGTCGTTCTGTGCTATGATGGTGGATATGTCGCCCCGGCGTGTTACGGCACCGCCCACGAGGAAGAGGGGCATGTGAAAGAATTCTGGGTTGTCCAGCGTGAGGCCGTAGGTGTGGCCGTGGTCGGCAAAGACGACTACCAGCAGGTTGTCCCACAGGGGTGTGCGGCTGAGGCTGTCCAGAAACTGCCCTACGCAGTGGTCGGTGTAGGCAAAGGCATTGTGCACCCGGTTGTCCAAACGGTGGTAGGGCACGTCCCATGGCTCGTGGCTGCTGATGGTCTGGCATCCCCAGTAGAAAGGCCGGTCCGGACCGTTCTCCTGCCGAGTGCGTTGCATTAGACGCAACATGCGGTTCATGGCTATGCTGTCGTTGGCGCCCCACGTGTCGCGCTCCGTGGGCAGTACGTCGATGTCCTCTATGTCCCATACGCGGAACCCTGTGGCCTCCAGATACTTGCGCTTGTTCATGTGGTGGGCGTTCCCGCCATACATGTAGTCGGCCGTGTACCCGTATGAGCGCAGGGTCTTGGCCAGACCTGGTAGCAGTGGCAGGCACGAGTCTGTCATCATCAGCGAGGCGGTGGGGTAGGAAACGTAGCCCGAGAGTACGCTGACCGTGCCTCTGTCGGTGCGGAAACTCGTTGCCCAGGCATTGGTGAAGTTCAGTCCGCGCTGCATCCATCGGCACAGTTCTGGTGTCACGCCTGGCACTCCGCCCAGGCTCTCGATGAATGGTGCCCCCATGCTTTCCAGCTGTATGGTCAGTATGTCCGGGCGGCGGGTGCTGAGGATGGTGTCCGTCAGGTCCTCGGTATCCTGCGGGAAGATGGTGGCGAAGATGCTGTCGCACTCGGCTTGCGGCATGTGGTGGAACTGGCGGTCGTAGTCCCTGGTATACAGCATCAGGGAGCGCGCCATGTGCCCCACGGGGTTGACGGCGGCATGGTTCAGCACCAGCTTGTGGCAGTGGAAGGCACTGCGCTCGTCGGCCTGTCGGCCGTTGATACCCCATATCATGGCGGCCAACAGCAGACCTGTGAGCAGGCAGGCCAGGCGGTCGCGGCGCAGCGAGGCGCGTTTGTGGGCTTGGTTCCTGTAGGAGGGTTCCGTGGCAAAGCGGCGCGGCGTGATGGCCACCGTCAGGCAGGCCAGCAGAACGGACGAGGCCAAGGCCGTGCCCACGCGCGTTATTATATAATAGGTGGAGGCACTGGCACCGGCGTTGCCCGGCGATGACATATAGCTGAAGACCGAGGCATCGAGCAGCAGCTTCCAGTTCTCGTACATGATGACAGTGCCGCCCGTGATGCAGCCCATGGCAAAGGTCACCACGGCCAGGTATGTGCCGGCCGTCCTGCGCATTGGCATCTGCGGCCACACTGTGATGGTCAGCAACGTAAGCAGCCACACCGGCAGCACAGCCATGGCCACCGTGCTGATGTCCAGGGGCAGGCCATGCCATAGGGCACGCATCATCTCCGCCGTGGTCATGGGGGTAATGCCTTGGTTATAGAGCAGGAAAGCTCCTTTCCCCACGAGGGTGGCGCACAGCAGCAGGGCTGTCAGCGTCAGTATGTAGCGTGTCTGTTTCATGTGGTATCTGTGATGGATGGTGCTGCCTGGCTACGGTGTTGGCGTTGGTGGCAGTGATGGTGTCCGCTGCGGGTATCAGGTGGTTATTTGCGTCCGAAGTCGGCAGGTATCTCGCCCCATTCCTCGGTGTTCCATTTCAGAACCGGTGTGTGTACGGGGTGCGATCTCAGCCATGCCTCGGCTCTGGCCACCAGTTCCAGGGCCTGTGCCGTCTTTTCTGTCCTGGCCAGGGTGGTTTTGGCTTTCTTGTTGCGTACCCAGGCTTGTCCGCTGACGCTGTCGCTGTAGATGGGCATGGACAGCCCCCTCTGTTGCAGCAGTGCCAGTGCGTGCACGATGGCCAGGAACTCTCCTATGTTGTTGGTGCCATGTATGGGGCCGAAGTGGAACACCTCCCGTCCGCTGGGCAGGTGCACGCCGCGGTATTCCATCGGTCCGGGGTTGCCGCTGCAGGCGGCATCCACGCAGAGGGCTTCCTTTATGTCGTTCATCGTGTTAGGGTGCATGTGTATTTGTGCTTTTGCCCTTTCAGGGCGTCGGTGGTGGGGGTACATTACCCGGGGCGCCGCTACGCTCTGCCCCGGACTGGTGGCTTGCTGCCCTTCCAAGGCGCTCCTGTCTTGCTGCGGGGGCGTTATCATGCTTTTATCCTTAGCGTCATCCCGGGTGTGCCGGTTCGTGTGCGTGCTTGTTATTATGCTTTTATCCTTGTGTTCTTCCGTGGTGCCGGTTCTGTTGCGGGCTGAAAGCCCAATAAGCGATCAGCCCAGGGCAGAGCGTAGCGGCGCCCTGGGTGTGTGGTTCACAAGAGGACGTGCGCCCTGTAGGGGCAAAAGCGGGGCATCCTTTTTTCTTTTTTTTTGCTCTTGTGCTTACATCCTCTCGGGCACCTCTATGCCCAACAGCGACATGCCGTTCTTCACCACCTGTGCCACGGCGGCGCTCAGAGCGAGACGCACAACCTGCTTGGCCGGATCCTCCTCGCGCAACACGCTGAAGTCGTGGTAGAACTGGTTGTACTCCTTTACCAACTCATAGCAGTAGGTGGCGATGGAGGCGGGGTTGTAGTCGGCTCCGGCCTGGCGCACTGCTGCGGCGAAACCGTGGAGATGCTGTATGAGGCTGACCTCCTTGGCACTCAGTTCGGCACCGGTGGGTAGAGTCTCGGGGATGGTGATGCCCTGAGCCTCGGCCTTGCGCAGGATGCTGCGTATGCGGGCGTAGGTGTACTGGATGAACGGACCAGTGTTGCCGTTGAAGTCGATGCTCTCTTCGGGGTTGAAGAGCATGTTCTTGCGCGCATCCACTTTGAGGATGAAGTACTTCAGGGCACCCATGCCCACGATGCGTGCTATCTCTGCGGTCTCCTCCTCGGTGATGCCCTCCAGTTTCTTTATCTTGTCCTCGGACATGGCGCGTGCGTCCTGCACCATTGTGGCCACCAGGTCATCTGCATCTACCACGGTGCCCTCGCGGGACTTCATCTTGCCGTTGGGCAGTTCCACCATGCCGTAGCTGAAGTGCACCAGGTCCTTGCCCCACTTGAAGCCCAACTTGTCCAGCAGGATGGAGAGCACCTGGAAGTGGTAGTTCTGTTCGTTGCCCACCACGTAGATCATCTTGTCGATGGGGAAGTCCTGGAAGCGGAGCTTGGCCGTGCCGATGTCCTGTGTCATGTAGACCGAGGTGCCGTCGGAGCGCAACAGCAATTTCTCGTCCAGGCCCTCCTTGGTGAGGTCGGCCCACACGGAACCGTCTTCCCTGCGGTAGAAGAAGCTCTTGGCCAGGCCTTCCTCCACTTTCTCCTTGCCCTCCAGGTAGGTTTCGCTCTCGTAGTATATCTTGTCGAAGCTTACGCCCAGTGCCTTGTAGGTCTCGTCGAAGCCGGCGTACACCCAGTCGTTCATCTTCTTCCAAAGGGCGCGCACCTCGGGGTCGTTCTGCTCCCAACGCACGAGCATGTCGTGGGCCTCCTTTATGAGCGGGGCCTCCTGCTTGGCGGTCTCCTCGTCCATGCCCTGGGCCACCAGCTCTTTCACCTGCTCGCGGTAGTGCTTGTCGAAGGCCACGTAGTAGTCGCCAATCAGGTGATCGCCCTTCTTGCCGGTGCTCTCGGGCGTCTGTCCGTTGCCGTACTTCAGCCAGGCCAGCATGCTCTTGCAGATGTGTATGCCGCGGTCGTTCACTATGTTGGTCTTCACCACGCGGTTGCCGTTGGCTTCCATTATCTGCGCCAGGGACCAGCCCAGGAGGTTGTTACGCACGTGTCCCAGGTGCAGGGGCTTGTTGGTGTTGGGGCTGGAGTACTCTATCATCACCAGGGGCGATTGTTCGGTCACGGGAGTGAAGCCGTACTTATGATTGTGCTCAATCTCCTCCAGCATCTGTATCCACTGCGCTGAGGCTATGGAGAGGTTCAGGAAGCCCTTCACCACGTTGAACTTGCTGATGAGCTCCGGGCACTTCTCCGTCAGGTATTGGCCCATGTCCTGTGCCGTGGCCTCGGGTGCCTTCTTGCTCGTGCGCAGCAGGGGAAACACCACGAGGGTGAGTTCGCCCTCGAACTCGGGACGTGTCTCCTGCAACTGTATCATCTTCTCGGGCACCTCGGCACCATAGAGGTCCTTCACGCCGCCCATGGCGGCCGCTATTATCTTTTCCTGTATGCTCATGTATATATAATGTGTAATTTCGTGTGCAAAGGTACGAATAACTGCCCGAACGACAAAACAATAAGCGCATTTTTATCCCTGCATGTCTTCTCGCGTAAGTCTCGGACTTCTGTACCATGGTTGCCGGCCTGCGGGCATCATGATGATGCTTGATTGCCAATTGCAGCAAGCTAAGCGTCATCTGTTTTGGTGACACCGTGTGGCTTTTGATGCTGCAATATGAGATGTGGAAGTACGATGCGCAGAACAGGCTGCCCGGGTCTTTCGTTTCGGACAGCCTGTTGGGATAAATAAATCGGCTATGAGTATGGGCGTTTATTTCATGAGTACCTTGCGCGCCGTGCCATCAGTGTAGCGGATGATGTTTATGCCGTGTTGGGGTTTTTGCAACTTGCGGCCGTGAAGGTCGTAGTAGCCTTCAATTTCGGGCGCGGTCTCGTTGTTCATTACGTCATCGATGCCTGTGGGCAGGCCCAGTGTCTTGAATGTCTCCTCCTGGCCATAGGTCTTGCCAAGGGCGGTCTTTACGAAGGCGCGGAAGCAGTATGTCGTTCCGGATTCCAGGTCACGCAGTTCCACGGACATCCGCTGTCCGGTGGCAAGCACCGTATGGACGTCTTCCTCCGTAGCGGCAGGGGCCATTTCGGCACGTATGCTTCTGGCATTCTCCTCGCTTTCGCCCTGTTTCCAATAATCGAAGCCCTGTTCCTCTATCTCGTCTGTACCGGCGAGTGCATAACCATTCAGCCTGGCCTTGTTCTCAGTCACGTTCTTTGCGCCGTAGGTCTGGACTGTGGGCTCAAAGAAGCTGAAGTCGCTGGGGTCGAATGTCACCCAGTCACCATAGTAATATGTTCCGTCATTGGACTTGTAGAATGCTCTCACGTTGTAGTAGAATGTGGATTGCAGGTTTTTGATATACCCTTCCACTTGTCCGTCATGTATGGCGGCATAGCCTTCGTTCGGTTTCAACGATTCTGGCGCATCGTACTTCTTCCATTGGAAGCCGACACCTGTCTCCTCTTCGATTATGTTGGTTTCGGCGGCCACGATGGCGCATGTGCTTGATACGCACTTGGGTTGTAGGGTGGTTAACTTTATCTCTGGCGATGTTGTGAAAGTCTTGCTGACGCTTTCATCGCTTCCCTCCTCTGTTCGGACGTAATAGCTGACGGTGTAGGATGTGTTCGGGGAAAGTCCTGTCAGGGTCAGTGTGTTGCCTGTGCCGTGGTCGGTAAAGCCTGTTTCTGATACATGGGCATCGTCAACAGTGTAGCTTCCTTTGACGGATATGCTGGTAGGGCCTATATTTTCTATAGTGCAGGTTGGGTTAAGGGATGTGGTTTCGAACGTTTTTGCTGTGCCGTAAAACCTTTTTGTTCCGAACTCGGCAAACGGCAAGAAGCTATAGCTTGTATTTGTTGCCAAACCTTGGAGTGTAACTTTGTCGTCTGTGCAATAATAGTCATTCCCGTTGTACTGGACTCCCTTTTTTGCGGGGCTCCAAATTGTATCAGACGAGGCTATCACTTCGAGTGTCATTGTTGTTTGTGTTTTACTGTCGCGGTATACATACACGCTTGGCTTTGACGTTCTTACGGTTTGCCTATAGCTTTTCTCCGTTCCGTCTTGGGTTTTGTATGTCACCAAGATATCATATGATGTGTCAGGTTCAAGATTGGTAATCTTATATGTGCCGTTTTCGTTGGGAGTAAGTTCCGAGTTACCAAATGTTAGACTTTGTAGTGTGGCGGGCACCCATTCGTTGCTTATAATAGAAAACTCTAAACTACCTAAATTCGTGTTAGACACCTTAAGGCAAAAAGGAAGTTCTATGTCTGCTACGGTACCCCTCCAATAGGATTGAATTTTTTTAATCTCTGATTTATGTGCAAAGATGACAGAATAATCAGATACGGAAGAGTATTCGAACGTGCTGTAGGATGATAATTTTGTAAATAGGTAAAGGCTCTTCAATTCGCAATCGTCAAATGCACCGCTACCTATACTTGTCACAGATGAAGGTATTGTAAGGGAAGACAGTCCGCTGCAACCGCAAAATGCCAAGTTCTTGATAGATGTCACTGATGATGGAATGGTGACTGATGTCAGCCCGGTACAGCCATAGAATGCCTTGCCCTCGATAGATGTCACTGATGATGGAATGGTGATTGATGTCAGCCTGGTGCAATTTTGGAATACACCGCTCTCGATAGACGTCACCGATGATGGTATGTCTACCTCATATAGCTTGCTGCAGCCACTGAACGCGTTACTACCTATACTTGTCACAGACGACGGTATGATGGCGAGGGTCAGTTCGCTGCTGTTACTGAACGCGCCACTACCTATACTTGTCACAGACGACGGTATGCTGACGATGGTCAGTTCGCTGCAATTTTTGAACGCGTTGTCATATATACTGGTCACTTGGTAAATACAGTTATCATATACAATGCGGCTTGGGATAGATACTAGCCCCTTATAATAACCACCAGTACCGTATGGGTTAGGATTCGTTACACTCGCGGTTGATCTTCTTGTGTTCAAGTCATAATAAACTCCATCAATCTTTACGTAGCCATATCCGTCCATCGCGAATAGTGCTGCCACGGCCAGCAGCATGAGTTTGTGTAGTTGCTTTATCATTGTTTTGTCTTGAATATGAAAAAGGCGTGTAACCATTCTTTAGCTTGCCTTTCCTTTCGGTTACCGCCAAGTGACCTACCACACAACAAGCACAGAACAGTCCACGCCATATCAGCGTGAACTTCCAGTCTGCTTGCTCTCGTATGGTGAATAATTGGCGGTATTCAAAGGAAAGAGAACAAGAGCCAAAAGCTCAATATCTATTTTATTTGTTCATTTCAAGTATGTCGGATGGAAACGCTTTTTCGGTTAAACTATTGTGCCGCATCTGCTTGTGCGGCGTTATTGTTAACAATCTGTGGGCTGACGCTCTTCCGAGTGCCATGTGTCCCCTTGCGTTTCTGTCGTTTGTTTCTGTCTGTCGCCTCCTTTCTTTATTGCGGGTACATGTATATATAAATGGGTGGTATCTCATCAGGTGAATGTCGTGTGACATGCTATGCCATTCTGATGATACCTGCCCGCAAAGATACAAATAACCAGGCAAATGACAAAACAATACGCCGCTTTTCTGCGATGTGCATTCTATGCCATGTAAATGAAAATGTGGATGGATTGTCTGTTGGTTGTAGGACTAAAGTTCGATTCATCCGACATTTGGAGTGACACTCAAAATCCCCAAAGAGCAAAAAATGAGATCGAAGGCAGGCCGTCGCGAGACGCATATTTTTGACTCTACTGGAGTCGGGGGCTTGACTCTATTAGACTCTCGCCCCTGACATCAGTAGACTCTCGTCCGCGTTTCTACTGGACTTTCGGATGCCCCTGAAGTTCTTGCCTTTGCGCTCAAAGTGTATGCCGTGTGGACGCAATCATGTCTTGAATGTCGGCAGGTTGGCAGTGGTTGTAGGTGACCTTTTTGAAAGGTTGCATTCCTCGTTTTCTCGCCATGGCATAGCTCAAACAAGCTTGGCCCTGCTCATTTGACTTAACGAAAACGTTGCTATTATTGCAACATTCTGCGGAACCTGTTCTTTACCATCTTGCTGTTAGACAGGCACGCACGAAGCTCCGAAAAGACGGATTCGTCCAATACTCCAATTTTCTCTATCCTTGTTTGCCCGGCCTGTTCTTGCATGCAAAATGCCTCTGCGGGGTATATGTCAAGGTCTGAACCGTAGACGAACGTGTTTTTCCTGAATGCAAACGGTTGGCCGTCTTCCTTGGTGGCCACAAGTTCGCCTGCCGGAAAAACGAAGACATTGACAATGCGTTCGGGAATGTCCAGGCATCCGCGTTTCAAGGGTCTGTCCGATGGTACATGGTCTTTTGATGTCGGCAGGCATGCCAACAGCACATTGTCATTCTGCTTCTTCAGTATGAGGAAGAACTTGTCTTTAGGCTTCGCCCCGTTTTTGAATAAAAAGGGCTTGAACAGCAGCAGGTTGCCTTCTTCAAACATGTGACGCAGCATTTAGTATGTTCGCTGTCTGCCGTATATTCAGGCTCTCCCGATAATCTTCGGCGGTACAGACAGACATCGCTTCCGTAAAATCTATCTGTTGGTCAGAGTTGTTGCATTCGTGTCTGCAGAATGCGTCCAGCAGACCCGTGCGTGCTGCCGTCTTGTACCACAAAGAGCCTTTCTTGTGAGTTAGTGCAACCAGTTCGGATGCGCTCATGTTTCCGTAATTCTTCAACACCTCGTCCATCATTTCCAGTTCGTATTCCGAGAACTCGCTGTCGTCGAAGTCCGCTATGGGATTTATGAAGGTGCCTCCGTCTCTGAACTCAGTCTTTACATAGTCTTTCAGCAGGAACGGGCCGTCCGACAGGTCTACGAATACATCTTTGGCCACGGGCCCCGCCTGCCATACCTCGAAAGGAATGGCGAGAAATGGCACATGGAATTTCAATGCCATGCGCTCCTCCATCAGGTACAGCAACTTCAGCAACTTGGTCTTACTCAAGTTGACAGTATGGCGCGCGATATATACAATCGCATTGCCGAGTTTCTGCCTCGTAGGTTCAGAGAATTTGCACATAACCAACGTTTTTACAGGACAAAGGTAGTCTTTTGTCTGTAATTTACCAAAATTACTGGCAAGAAATTGATATTGCCGGTGTTGGGAGGCGGTTCTGATGTATTTCTTGGGGTTTGCCAGCCGAAAATATCCGCTGACCCATGTATGTTGCCATCCAATGTGATAAAGACGGAGGCCATCCCGCAATAGTGCGGGATGGCCTCCAATGATTTTCTTGTCTGCGGAAGACCGCTGCGGGATTACTTGCGCAAGCCCAGAGCCTTCACGATGGCACGATAGCGCTCGATGTCGCGTGCCTTCAGATAGTTGAGCAGGGCGCGGCGCTTGCCTACAAGGCCGGTCAGGGCACGCTCGGTGCTGTGGTCCTTGCGGTTCTGCTTCATGTGCTCGGTGAGGTTCTTGATGCGGAAAGTGAACAGCGCAATCTGGCTCTCGGCGCTGCCTGTGTCGGTGGCACCCTTGCCGTAGGTGGTGAAGAGCTCGGTCTTCTTCTCTGAATTCAAATACATGATGTGTGTTTGTGTATGAATTGTGTGACTTGTTTGCCGTGCAGCAACCATACGCTCGGTCACTGCCTCCGGTCAAATGCGGTGCAAAGGTATGAAAAATATCCTTATCGACAAGCAGCCGGGACGACTTTTGTGCCTTGAACCGGTGTGATGTGTGCATTTTCCGTGCAGCAGGGCGCCAATGTGCGTATTTTTCCGTATCTTTGTGCGTCTTTACGTGCAGGCGCGTGGGTGCGTGTGTATGTAAATAATGTGACGTAAATAAGTTAAGGAACAAAAAGATTGTAACCAAGTAGAGCAGACGATGCAGAACATTCGCAACATTGCTATCATAGCCCATGTGGACCATGGCAAGACCACACTGGTGGACAAGATGCTGTTGGCCGGAAACCTCTTCCGCGATAACCAGCAGACAGGTGAACTGATGTTGGACAACAACGAGCTGGAGCGTGAGCGTGGTATAACCATCCTTTCCAAGAATGTGTCCATCATGTACAAGGACACCAAAATCAATATCATCGACACTCCGGGGCACTCGGACTTCGGCGGCGAGGTGGAGCGTGTGCTCAACATGGCCGACGGGTGCATCCTGTTGGTGGATGCCTTTGAGGGTCCCATGCCCCAGACGCGCTTTGTGTTGCAAAAGGCCTTGGAGATTGGCCTGAAGCCATTGGTGGTGGTCAACAAGGTGGACAAGCCCAACTGCCGCCCCGAGGAGGTGTACGAGATGGTCTTCGATCTGATGTGCGACCTGAATGCCACCGAGGACCAGCTGGATTTCCCCGTGATCTACGGTTCGGCCAAGAACAACTGGATGGGCGAGGACTGGAGCAAGCCCACTACGGACATTACCTATCTCTTGGATCAGATCCTGGAGCATGTGCCGGCGCCCGAGCAACTGGATGGCACACCGCAGATGCTGATCACCAGCCTGGATTACTCCAACTACACCGGCCGCATAGCCGTGGGCCGCGTGCATCGCGGCACGCTGCGCGAGGGCATGAACATTACCATCGTGCACCGTGACGGCAGCAAGGAGCGCACTAAGATAAAGGAGGTACACACATTCACCGGCATGGGACGCAAGAAGACCGATGCCGTGAGCAGCGGCGACATCTGTGCCCTGATAGGCCTGGAACACTTTGAGATAGGCGACAGCATCTGTGACTACGACAATCCGGAACCCCTGCCAAGCATCAGCATAGACGAGCCCACGATGTCTATGCTTTTCACCATCAACGACTCCCCGTTCTTCGGCAAGGAGGGCAAGTACTGCACCAGCCGCCACATACAGGATCGCCTGGACAAGGAACTGGAGAAGAACCTGGCCTTGCGCGTGTCAACCGTGGAGGGATATACCGACCGCTGGATAGTCAGCGGCCGAGGTGTGCTGCACCTGTCCGTGCTGATAGAGACCATGCGCCGCGAGGGCTACGAACTGCAGGTGGGGCAGCCGCAGGTCATCTACAAGGAGATAGACGGCGTGCGTTGCGAACCCATAGAGGAACTGACCATCAACGTTCCCGAGGAGTTCAGCAGCAAGATGATAGACATGGTCACCCGTCGCAAGGGCGAGATGACCGGTATGGAAAGCCAGGGCGAGCGTGTGAACATAGAGTTCAACATTCCCTCCCGCGGCATCATAGGTCTGCGTACCAATGTGCTGACCGCTTCGCAGGGTGAGGCCATCATGGCACACCGGTTCAAGGAGTACCAGCCTTTCAAGGGTGAGATCAACCGCCGCACCAACGGTTCGCTCATAGCCCTGGAGAGTGGCAATGCCTATGCCTACGCCATAGACCACCTGCAGGACCGTGGAAAGTTCTTCATCGAGCCGCAGGAACAGGTCTACGCCGGCCAGGTCATAGGCGAGCATGTCCACGAGATAGACCTTGTCATAAACGTGTGCAAGGCCAAGCAACTGACCAATGTCCGCGCCAGCGGTACCGACGAGAAGGCCCATATCATTCCGGCCACCATCTTCTCCCTGGAGGAGGCTCTGGAGTATATAAAGGCAGATGAGTACGTGGAGGTGACGCCGCACTCCATGCGCATGAGGAAGGTCATCCTTGACCATCTGGAGAGGAAACGTGCGACGAGGTAGGGGGGCGTGCAGATTGCAGTCACTCTCATTATGGTGAGCGACTGCTGTCGGCCTCGCGCCCTTCAAGGGGGCGGCAGCCCATAGTCCCGGGGCAAGCGAAACTGCATCCCGGGGGATCGATTGGAAAAACATCATCATCGCCTTGAAAGGGCAAAAGCATAATGAAGATGAAAAACTACAGAAAATATCTCATAGACGTGGCCATGGTGGCCTTGTTCGCCATCATCAGCCTGGCCTACTTCGCCAAGCCCGTAATGGATGGCAAGGTGCTCTCGGGGCACGACCATACGGGTGGTGTGGGTGCCGGCGTGGAGATGAACGAGTATCGTGCGAAGCACAACGGCGAACGCACCCGTTGGACCAATACGCTGTTTTCCGGCATGCCCACCTATCAGTTGGCGCCTTCCTACGGGAGTACGGATACGCTGGATGGCATAAAGCAGGTCTACAGCCTTGGCCTGCCCGAGGTGGTGTCCTATGTGTTCATCATGCTGCTGGGCTTCTACATCATGCTGCGATGCTTCGACTTCAAGGCCTGGATGGCTGCTCTCGGGGCAATCCTGTGGGCATTCTCCAGTTACTACTTCATCATCATAGCTGCCGGACACATCTGGAAACTCTGTACGCTGGCCTTCATCCCGCCTACCATAGGCGGCATGGCTCTGTGCTACAGGGGCAAGTGGGGCTGGGGCATTGTTGTCAGCGCCTTGTTCATGGCTTTGCAGATAGGGTCCAACCACGTGCAGATGACGTACTATTTCCTCTTCCCTATGGCATTCATGTCGCTCGGGTGGCTGTTCTCCGACCTCAGCCGTCGTGGAGTTGTCCGCTGGGTCAAGGGGAGTCTGACGTTTGCCATAGCATGTCTGCTGGGTGTGATGGCCAATATATCCAATCTGTACCACACATGGGAATACAGCAAGGAAAGCATGCGTGGCAAGAGCGAGCTTACGCATAAGACCAAAGACCCTGCCGACCAGACCTCCAGTGGCTTGGAGCGTAGCTATATCACTGCCTGGAGCTATGGCATAGGCGAGACATGGACGCTGTTGGTTCCCAACGCCAAGGGCGGTGCCAGCCAGCCGCTTACCGCCAATGCCACGGCCATGAAAAAGGCGGACAGCCAGTACATGCCCATATATCAGCAACTGGGACAGTACTGGGGCGAGCAGCCCGGTACCAGCGGCCCCGTGTATGTGGGTGCCTTTGTGTGCATGCTCTTTGTCCTGTGCCTGCTGATAGTGCGCGGTCCCATGTGTTGGGCGTTGCTGCTGGCCACCATGTTGTCCGTGGCCTTGTCCTGGGGTAAGAACTTCATGGGGCTTACGGACGTCTTTTTGGACTACGTGCCCATGTATGACAAGTTCCGCACCGTGGCCTCCATTCTCGTTATAGCCGAGTTCACCATTCCGCTGATGGCCATGATGGCGCTGAAGCGCTTTATTGACGATCCCTCGTGTGTGCGCGTGCGTGTGCCTATAATAAATAAGGTGGTGAATGCACTGTGGCTGAGTTTCGGCATCACGGGCGGTATCTGTTTCCTCTTCTGGCTAATGCCCGATATGTTCTTTGGCAACTATATCAGCAGCAGCGAGGCCAATGGCCTGCAATCGCTTGTTACGGCCGGATACATAGACCAACCGTTCCTCAACGGTCTGATGGAGAACCTCGGCGATATGCGGCGTGCCATGTTCCAGGCCGACGCCCTCCGTTCGTTCCTCTACATCGCCGTGGGCACCATGTTGATGGTTCTGCACAGCAGGGGCCGGTTGAAGGCCGTGCCCATGACCATAGGCATATTGCTGTTGTGCCTGGTGGATATGTGGTCGGTCAACAAGAGGTATCTCAACGACGGCTTGTTCGTGTCTCCTCGTCCCGTGGAGCAGACCTTCGCTCCCACGCATGCCGATGACATGATTTTGCTGGATCCCGACCTGTATTACCGCACTCTGGATCTGACGGCAAGCACGTTTAACAGCAACGACGCCTCCTATCTGCACAAGAGCATAGGCGGTTACCATGCCGCCAAGCTGCGCCGTTATCAGGAGGTCATCGAGGCACACATATCTCCCGAGATACGACGCTTCCATAATGCCGTGATACAGTGCGGAGGCGACCTTAATGCCGTGAATGCCGACAGTCTGTATCCCGTTCTGGACATGCTTAATATGAAGTATGCCATCATGTCTACCAATGACGGTGGCAAGGCTGCCGTGTACAATCCCCATGCCATGGGCAATGCCTGGTTTGTGTCCGGTATCCACTGGGTGGACAACGCAGATGACGAACTGGCCGCACTTGCTGTAGACAACCTGCATGGTACGGCCGTGGTGAACACCGGGTTCCGCGATGCCTTGGGCGAAGCCGTTGACGATTCCACAGCCTCTGTCAAGCTGGTGGAATACGAAGCCAACCGCCTGGCCTATGACGTCACGTCCAAGAAGGGCGGCATTGTGGTGTTCTCGGACATCTACTACCCGGGATGGACTGCAACGGTATCCGGCACGGAAGTGCCCGTGGCCCGTGCCAACTATATTCTTCGCGCCATCCGTGTCCCGGCGGGACAGCATCGTGTGGTGCTCAGCTTTGACCCTCAGACCGTGCACGTCACGGAGACCATAGCCTATTGTGCCCTGGCTCTGTTGGGCTTGATACTGATAGCACAAATAGTAACCATAATATATAAGAGAAAGAAATGCCAGAAGTAGATCCTGCCTCGCCTGTGCCTCCGTCGAACGCCGCCGCACAGAGCAGCCTGTTGGACGAGTACTTCCAACCCAAGTTTACTGTCGTTACGGTGACATTCAATGCGGAGAAGACGCTGGAGCGCACCATACAGAGTGTGGCCGCGCAGACGTATCGCAACATAGAACACCTCATCGTGGACGGACTCAGCACGGATGGTACGCTGTCGCTGATACAGGAGTATGCCGAGGAGAACTCGGTGCACACCAATCCGCACGAAATAAAGCTCATCCGCGAAGTGGACAATGGCTTGTACGATGCCATGAACAAGGCCATCGACAATGCCACCGGAGACTATCTGGTGTTTCTGAACGCCGGTGATAAGTTCCATGCCAACGATACTATAGAGCGTGTGGTCAACGACACCTTGTCCCTGGACCGCTCCGACGGCGAACAGGCCATGTGGCCGGCGGTGCTCTATGGTGAGACCGACCTGGTGGACGATGATGGAAACTTTTTGCGCCACCGCCGCCTGCAGGCTCCCGCACAGTTGCGCTGGACTTCGTTCAAGCAGGGTATGCTGGTGTGTCACCAGAGTTTCTATGTGCAGACCGAACTGGCACAGCGCCAGCACTATGACCTGCGCTATCGTTTCAGTGGAGACTTTGATTGGTGCATACGCATCATGAAAGATGCCTATTCGCAGGGACTGCGCATGCACAATACCCACATGGTGCTCACCGACTACCTGTCCGAGGGCATGACCACCAGGAACCGTCGCAAGTCTCTCTTGGAGCGCTTCCGCATCATGACCCGTCACTACGGCTGTCTGACCACCGTGTGTCAGCACTTGTGGTTCGTGTGGAGGGCTGTGGTATTGCGCTGAGGCGTCTCTTGCTGTTTTTCTTGTATTGTTATGCGCCGTTACGTGTGTACATGTGGTACACCGTCAGTCCGATGAAGGCACACAAGGCGCCGAAACTGTTGGCAAGGGCATCGAACCAATCGCCGCTGCGGGTGGTGGTGAGGTAGGCCTGGCACAGTTCCATCAGCATGCCCCAGGCGGCGCTGAACAACATGATGCAGAAGAAATGCCGCAGGAGCGACTGCTTGGCATATTTGGGCTCGTGCCTGTGGCGGTACTGATGCCTGATGGTCTCCACGCCCATGACGAGGGTAAGGAAGCCGTACATCACCCAGTGCGTCCACTTGTCGGCGAACTGTACGTTCACCTGGGGAAATTCCTGTGCCGGCATGAGGCTGAGGATGGTGATGAGTATGATGGTCATCAGGCCGAAAGGGTGTATTCTGAGGTACTTCATAGGGTGTTGTCGGTTAGTGTGCATTGTATATCTTGATGTATTCCCGTGCCACACGTTCTTCGCTGTAGTCGTGTGCGGCTGTCCGTGCAGCGGCATCGCGCCACTCCGGGTGGTTCAGGACCAGAACTATACCTTCGGCCAAATTGCGGCTGTCGCGGTAGCGGGCCACAAAGCCGTTGTGCATGTGTGTGATCATCTCCGGTATGCCGCCGGTGTCAAATCCTACGCACGGGGTGCCGCAGGACATGGCCTCGGCTATGGTGTTGGGCAGGTTGTCCTGGAGCGACGGGGTTGCAAAACAGTCTACGGCCGAATAGAGGCGTGCCATCTCTCGTTCTCCATTGACGTATGGGATGAGGTGTATGCGTTCCGTAGGGAAGTCCCGGACGTTGTCCATCACGGTCTCGGCGCCTCTGCCCACTATGACCAGATGAGGCTTGGGGTGGGGGAGGTGCCGTAGGGCTTCCAGCATGTATTCGAACCCCTTACGTTTGTCTGTCACCTTCTGGCAGGTGAAAAGTACAAGCTTATCTTGTGGTGGAAGTGACAGTGCCGCACGTGCCTCCTGCATGTCGTGCGGGTGGAAGATGTTCTGCGGGATGCAGTTGTTCACGTGTCCTATGTAAGCCTGCGGCATGGCTGCCGAGGCCAGGTTGGCAATCCATTGGCTGCAACCCACGAAACGGATGTGTCCCAGACAGAAGATACCTTGCTTCAGGGCGAAGTGTGTTGCCTCCAGACGATTGCTCCTGTCGTCTTCTGCTTCTTCGCCTATGCCGGTGTAGTGCTTTATTCCGCGGAAAGGCCATTCGTCGTGCAGTGTCCACACGATGCGCTTGCCGTCTCGGAGCATCTGACTTAGCTGCCTGAGCGACAGCATTCCCTGGTTGACCCAATGCAGGTGCACCACATCGGCCTCGCGGTATTCCTGTGTGGCGAGGATGTCTATGCCGTCCAGAGCCAGGTCGTAGTTCCAGGTCTGCTTGTAGGGCCTGCGCAGGGCCAGCATCAGACGCAGACGTTCTACGGCCTTGGGCCACTTGCTGCCGATGGCCGTCACACGGCTGTCCGCCGTTTGTCTGTCACGCACCAGCATCCGGGCCTCTATGCCACTGTGACTCAGGGCGTCCATCAGCCTGCGTGCGGCAATGGCACCGCCGCCTATGCGTTCCGTGGTGGATATGATGAGAACCTTCATGTCGTTACCTTTAGTCTCCAACCGTCAATGTCTTCTTTCTGTCAGTCATACCTTTTCCGCCCCGTCATCTTCATCCATCTGTTACTGATGGCCCGGCCTATGTAGGCCAGGTTGCCATGCCGCAGGTTCAGGTACAATTCCTCCAGGCTTCGCCCTATCTTTACCCATGGGCACATCCATCCCATGGTGCGGTAGGCCCTGTGGCGGTAGGGCAGGTGCTCCATCATGTGGCGCGGATGCCGCAGCGGTGTACCCTTGGTATAGGCGTCCATTTCCAGGCGGCGCATGGTGAAGATGCGGCGGTATCCGCGTGGCAGGGTCTCCAGCGAACCGCCGAAGTGCGTGCTGTCTGAGGTGACGCCCATGTTGTTCAGCAGGTTTCGGCGCGGCATGATGCAGAGGCCGTTCGTCATCATCAGGTGCGACCAGAAGATACTCTCGTAGAACGCCTTGCCCTGGGCGCGGTGCTTGCGGCACATTTCCAGAAAGTCATCCCTGTAGCCACGTTCGCGTATGAGCTGCTCCAACTGTGCCACTGTCTGCGGGTCGTCCAGCCACGTGTAGTGCTCGTCCCACTGATCTATGACCCTGCGCCACGAGGCCCATCCCCAGATGCTGAAGTGCGTGGTGAAGAAGTAGTCCTCCGCCACGTCCGGAGTCTCCTCGTCCACATTGAAGCATTCTATCATGGTCACGCGCGGATCATCGGCATAACGGTCCAGCATGTCTTTGCAGAAATGGAAGAAGGACATCGTGGGCACGTCGTCGTCCTCCAGCACTATGCACTTGTCCGTGATGGAGAACGCCCATTTCTGCGACATGAAGTTCGACGGGTCGCAACCGTAGTTCTCCGTCCTGTACATCCTGTGTACCTCGCACTCCCAGTCTATGTCCTCCACCACCCGGCGGCAGGCCAGCATCCTGGGCATGTCCGCCTCGCTTCTGGGACCGTCCTGATACAGGAACAGGCGGGCTGGACGCGCCTTCCTTATCTCTGCGAACAGCCTCTCCAGCATGTCGGGGCGGTTGAAAAACAGTATCAGTACCGATACGTCGACCAAAGCTTCTTTCATGGCTCAAATCATGTCGTTATGAGTTCAAAGGTAAGAAGATATTGCGTGTTATCAAAATAAAACCGTAACTTTGTACTCCGATGAAGGTATATTTCTATCATACGCGCCTGACCACCGAAAGCTACGAAGCATGGAAGCGGGGGCTGTTTCCCGGGCACATACTGTACGGGCAGCCCGAGTTGGAGAAGTATGGCATGCAGTTCGTCATGCACCCCTATCGCCACTTCCCTTCACGTCTGCGCCTGATGTTGTATGTGTTGCGCGCCGTATGGTCGCGCCGCCGCGACTTCGAGGCCATCTATGCCACCAGCTTCCGTGGTTTGGAACTCGTCATCTTCCTGCATGCTCTCGGCCTGCTGCGCCAACCCGTCTATACGTGGCATCACACCGCCGTCCGCCGTGCCGCCAATCCACTGCGCGAGCTCCTCTCCCGTCTCTTCTACCGAGGTATAGACGGTATGTTCTTTTTCTGTCAGCGGCATGTGGACGAGAGTCTGCTCTGCTCCAAGGCTCCGGCCGGCAAGCTGCACCTTGTACACTGGGGACCCGACCTCCCGTTCTACGACCTCTTGCGCCGCGACTGTCCGGCCGTGCCCATGTCCACTCCGCGTTTCATCTCCACCGGCAAGGAGAACCGCGATGTGGATACTCTCCTGCGTGCCTTTGCCCTCACGTCACACCATCTTGACGTGTACATAGCCGAGGAGTGCGGTGGCATTCATTATCGCCGCATCATAGAGGCTCTGCCTCCGTCTCCTAATATAGATGTGCACTTCACCGAGGGCGTCATTCCACATCGCCTGGCACAGATAGTGGCCGGTTGTACCTGCGTGGTCATACCGTGCCTGGACTTTCCCTATACCGTCGGTCTCACCACTCTGGTGGAAGCCTTGGCTTTGGGGGTGCCCCTGATAACCTCGCGCAACGGCTACTTCCCCATGGACATCGATGCCGAGGGCATAGGCATTACCGTTCCATACGGCGACGTGCAGGGATGGGTCGACGCCGCCAACTACATAGCCACGCATCCCCGTGAGGCCGAGGCCATGGGACAACGTGCCCGTCTCCTGGCCGAGCGCGTATATAATATGGAAGCATTCGGGCGCGAGATAGCGGAGGTGATAAATGGGGGACGATGATACGTAGGGGCCTTCAATATCTACGATGTATCCATGGCATATAGCCAGTGGCGGTGCGGATGGCCGTTGTCACATGGCGGAACGGATGGCCGTTAGCGATATGTCGGAAGTGCATGAATGTCATTACAGTCCCGAAGCGATGAAGGGCTATCAGTTGGGTATGGCATAGCGGTGTCACCACAAAAACGTAATGGTAATCTTCGCGCCCCGCTTCCGGCACCCGGGCTGTGCTTCCTTAGCCGGTTAGTGGTCGAATGCCGCACATGGCGAGTTTGTCGTAGTACCGTCCGCCCCGCTTCCGGCACCCGGGCTGTGCTTCCTTAGCCGGTTAGTGGCCAAATGCTGCACATGGCGAGTTTGTCGTAGTACCGTCCGTCCCGCTTCCGGCACCCGGGTTGTGCTTCTTTAGCCGGTTAGTGGCCAAATGTCGTGCAAGGCGAGTTTGTCGTAGTGTCGCCAGTGCCCTGCGCCCTGAAAGGGCAGCAAGCTACCAGCCCAGGGCAAGCGTAGCGACGCCCTGGGTTTATACATAGCAGTTCATAACGCCCTGAAAGGGCAAAAGCATAATCAACGCAATGGCTCAATCATTAAGCAGGATTTACATTCATGTGATATTCCATATCAAGACAACGAGCCCAGTAGTTCGTGATGATGATTTGGAGCGCATGCACTCGTATATAGGCCAATTGGTCAACACAACGGGGTGCGGTGTGTTGCAAGTGGGTGGTACAGAAGACCACGTCCATGTTCTTCTTATGCTGTCCAAGAATGAGAGCATAGCCCATGTCGTTGAGGAGGTTAAGCGTAATAGCAGCAGATGGATTAAGACCATAGCTCCTTGTTATGATAAGTTTGGTTGGCAGGGTGGCTATGGAGCATTCTCCATTAGCCGGTCGGTGGTGGACAAGACGTTGCAATACATTCGGGGACAGAAAGAGCACCATACGAAGCACACTTTCATGGAAGAGTATACGGCGTTTTTGAAGTTATATGGCATTGAATATGATGAGCGGTATGTGTTTTCCGATTAGGGCTTTTGCCCTTACAGGGCGACCGTTCGGGGGGGGCGGGGAATCCCAGGGCGTCGCTACGCTTTGCCCTGGGCTGGTAGCTTGCTGCCCTTTCAGGGCGTCATGGCAGAGTGTCCGTTGTGTGCCCAGTTTTGTTGCGTGTTTGGTTTGGTTGTTTGCCTTCTTTTTTCTGTTTAGCCGACGATTTTGCGCAAGATGGGTGCTTGGCTATGGTGTCAGGCACGTGGCATCGTTACACTTCGTTTTAAGCCTTTTTGGTGTGAGCGCCCTGAAATGGCAGCAAGCTACCAGCCCAGGGCAAAGCGTAGCGACGCCCTGGGATTTATGCCCACACATGGCCCTGCGTCATGTGTGGGCAAAAGCGCAATCGCCGCTTGCCATTGTATCGTGTGCCGTCCCTTCGTGTCCATCCATAAAATGTATCGATAAATCCTTTACCATTCAATTCTTATGACAATTGCTATCCTGTTAGCCGGAGGCAGCGGCAGCCGTTTCGGTGCCGACCGCCCCAAACAGTTCCTGGAGGTGGACGGCCGTACCGTTCTGGAACACAGCATACGTGCCTTCCACCGCTCACCACTGGTGGACGAGATCGTCATCATCACCCGTGCCGATTTTGTTGACGAGGTCAGGGGCATAGCCGCCGGTTATCCCAAGGTCACCCACGTCCGACCGGGAGGCCGGGAACGCTACCACAGCACACTCTCCGCTTTGGAGGTCTGTACCGCTCCCGACGACCTGCTGCTCATACACGATGCCGTGCGTCCCTTGGTCAGCGAGGCCATAATACGCCGCTGTGTGGAGGCCCTCTCCACCTACGACGCCGTGGGTGTGGCCGTGCCCAGCACGGACACCATTGTGCGTGTGGACGGGAACGATTGCATAGTGGAGTCCTTGCCGCGTGCCTCGCTGCGCAACATGCAGACGCCCCAAGGTTTCCGCCAACGGACTCTGCGCCGGGCCTTCGACCTCGGTCTGCAGGATCCTGCCTTTGCCCCCACGGACGATTGCGGAGTGGTTCGCCGCTACCTGCCCCAGGTGCCGGTGCGCATAGTGGAGGGTGAGGTCACGAATATCAAGATAACGTATCCCAAGGATCTGGAAGCTGTGCACTTCAGGGCCGCATCCCGGCAGGACGGGGTATAGCGCATCCTGGTGATGCGGATGCCGCACCGTGGAGTGGAGCCGGAAAATACCGGTTTATTCGACTGAAAGAACCGGTTTTTGCAATCGCATGAACCGGTTCTTTTGTTCTTGTAAACCGGTTCTTTCACCTGCCGCGATGCAGCAGGTAGCCCATCGCTTCACGCATGATCCTGGCGCCGCTCGCCCACATGATGCCTGCATACAGTACGGTGGCCAGCACTATGCGTGCCGACATCAGCAGCCACAGGTTGGCTATCGGCTGTGTGACCCACCATGTGAGGGCCAGCACGCCTACGGTGAAGCCCAGGAAAGGCAGCGTGTCCATGGCGACCCATCGCCAACGCATGCCTATGAGCCTCTTGGCCCACCATTGCCATACGCCCAGCCACAGGATGTTCAGGGCTATGAAGAATCCTATCATGGGGTACATGCCGTATCCCAGCAGGTGCAGTGCCAGCAGTCCGGCCCACACGGCCAGGCACTGTCCCACGGTGCAGGCCATGTTCACTCCGCTGTGGGCGCGGCTGATGGTGAGGTTGCTGTACAGTGTGGTGACGGGTACAAAGGCGCCGTAGATGCACAAAAGGGAGAGGACTTGCCCGCTCTCGGCCCACTTCTCGCCTCCGGCCAGCAGAATGAATTCCCTGGCTATGGTGGCCAGCCCCAGCATTGCCGGGAAGCAGATGAAGGAGATGAAGCGCAACATCTTGCGGAAGACGTGGACATAGTGTCCCGGCTCTGTGGCAACCTGTGCCAGGGTAGGTTGGGCCACGTTGTTGACCATGCCGTTGATGATGTTCGTGGCCATGTCGTCCCACTTGCGCGCCGTGGAGTAGATACCCGTCTGGCGGTGCCCGAACCACTTGCCCAGCAATACGTTGAAAGCCTGGTCGTAGAGGTTGCGGAAGATGTTGGTCAACAGGAGCTTGCTGCTGAACGTGAACATCTCTCGTGCCGGACCTAAATCTATCTTCAGCGAGGGTCGCCAGGAGGAGAAGTACCAGCTGAGGAGCTGTACGAACAGTACAAAGGTGACCTGCTGCGCCACTATGCCCCAGTAGGCAAAGCCGTTGTAGGCCAGGAGTACGCCCAGGCTGTTGGACAGCACCATGGCCGTGATGTTGCAGATGCCCGTTTCACGCACCATCAGGTGTCCGAAGAGGTAGGCGCGCTGCACGGTGCCCATGCCCGAGAGCAGGAAGCCCAGGAAGAGAAAGCGTGCCAGATAGGTAAGCTCGGGATCGTTATAGAATCGTGCTATGTACGGAGCCATGAACCATAGGAATACGTACAGACCGCCGCTGACCATGAGGTTGACCCAGAAGACGGAATTGTAGTCGTTGTCCGTGGGTTCCTTCCTGTTGCACAGCGCAGCCGTGAATCCGCTCTCCTGTAGCGTGCTGGCCAGGGTGGCAAAGATGCCCAGCATGGCCACCTTGCCCCAGTCGGCCGGTGTTAGCAGTCGCATCAGGGCCAACCCGAACAGTGCCCCTAACAGCTGCATCAGCGTATTGCTCAGTCCTCCCCACAGCAGCCCGCGTGCCGTACGTTCTTTCAATGTGTCTTGTGCCATAACTGTGCCAAAGGTAAGGAATAAAGTTGGAATATGAGCACGATGCAGGCTGCTAAGTGATGATGTGGCATGAAAATATGAACACCTTTCTTCGCAAATGCGATTATGCTATCCTCATGGTCGTCTCTTTTTTTTTTCGGGCTATGGAGAAAATAACTCTGCATAGCGATGCTATTCAGCTTTTTTTGTCTATCTTTGCGATGCTATATGTGCTGTTTCATGGGTATGGTACCCGGAATGAGGCCATTCATGCTTATACACAAATATACATAACATACTATCAAGGACAATGGAGAAGATACAAGAGCTCACCGAGAAGATCTATCGCGAAGGTGTGGAGAAGGGTAAGGCCGAGGCCGACCGCATAGTGCAGGAAGCTACGGAAAAGGCTGCGCAGATTGTGGCTGATGCCCGCAAGAAAGCTGCCGAGATAGAGGCTGCCGGGAAGAAGGTCGCCGAGGAACTGGATGCCAACACCAAGAACGAACTGAAGTTGTACACCGCCCAGTCTTTGAGCGCCTTGAAGAGCGAGATCGCCAACGTGCTGACCGCATCCACCGTGAGCCAGGCTGTGGACAAGCTGGTTACGGATAAGGACTTCCTGTGCCGGTTCACCGTTGCTTTGGCTGGCAAGTGGGTGGAGAACGAGCCCATTGTCATAGAAAGTGTCGATGCTGAGGCGCTGAGTGCATATTTTGCCCGTGAGGCCAAGGCCATCCTGGACAAGGGCGTGACCATAGAGAAGGTAAACGGCCGCAATGCACTCTTCACCATACAGCCCGCCGACGGCAGCTACAAGGTGACTTTCGGTCGTGAGGAGTTCGAAGATTACTTCAAGTCGTTCCTGCGCCCGCAGTTGGTGCAGATGCTGTTCTAAGGAGAAAATACTAAATGGCTAACTACTATTGCCTGATGGCCGGCTTGCCCGATATCAACCTCTCGGACACCAAGCCGGGCTACGATATGGACGAGTTCACGGAGCAGTTGCAGGAGTCGCTCACCAGCGGGGATGCCCGTTTGATGGCCGACTACTTCTTTATGCTGCGCGACTGCCGCAACCTGGTGGCTCTGTTGAAGAATCCCGATGCCGAGGTTAAGCAGGACGGCAACTATACGCTGGAACAGTATCTGGACCTGATTACCAGTGCCAGGGAGATGAACTTCAACGTGCATCGCTATCCGTCCTTCTTGAGTGAGTTTGCCCGCCACTGGGCATTCAACAAGGATGTCAAGGGCTATTTTCCGGAGGACGAGGTATTGTACAGGTTCTATGACTATGCCATCAAAACGTGTGGCAATGACTTCATCCGCAGATGGTACCAGTTGAATATGAATGTCAACAACATCCTCACGGCTTTGTTGGCACGCAAGCAGGGATGGAATGTCGGGGACTATGTCAAAGGTGAAGGCGAAGTGCAGGACATGATACGTGAGCACAGCGCCAAGGACTTTATCCTCTCCGTGGAAATGGACAATGTGGAGGAGCTGAAGCGTATAGTGGAACAGCCCGATCCCGTGCAGAAAGAGAAGATGATAGATGCCTTTAAGTGGCGCTGGCTCGACGAGGAGACAATGATGGAGCCTTTCAGCATCGACAGCGTGTTTGCCTACATGTGCAAGCTGGAGATGCAGTACCGTTGGGCACGTCTGGATGTGGAGCAAGGCAAGGAATACTTCCGCCAAATCATAGACAACCTGCGCGGAGAGGCGCGTGTGCCCGAAGAGTTCAGGCATCAGGGCGTAGCTCAAAAGGATAGCATACTCTAAACTCTAAGGATAAAACATAATCAAGATATGACAAAAGGAATAGTAAGTGGCGTAGTCTCCAACATGGTGACGCTCCGTGTGGACGGTCCCGTGCTTCAGGGAGAGATATGCTATATCACCACCGGCGGTGACCGTCTGATGGCGGAGGTCATAAAGGTGGTCGGAAGCGATGTGTATGTGCAGGTGTTCGAGAGCACACGCGGATTGAAAGTTGGCTCCGTGGCCGAGTTTACCGGCCATCAGTTGGAGATACAGCTTGGTCCCGGCATGCTCAGTAAGAACTATGACGGCCTGCAGAATGACCTGGACAAGATGGAGGGCGTGTTCCTGCGCCGCGGCCAGTATACCGAGCCTTTGGACACGGAACGCCTGTGGGACTTTGAACCCATAGTGAAGGCCGGCGACCGCGTGGAAGGCAGCGCATGGCTGGGCAAGGTGGAGGAAAACCACCAGCCACTGAAGATCATGGCCCCCTTCGGCATGGAAGGCACTGCCGTGGTCAAGAGCATAGCCCCTGCCGGACAGTATAAGGTGCACGACACCATAGCAGTGCTTACCACCGAGGATGGACGCGACATAGAGGTGGATATGGTCCAGCACTGGCCCGTAAAGTTTGCGATGACGAACTACAAGGAAAAGCCGCGCCCCTTCAAACTTCTGGAGACAGGCGTGCGTACCATAGATACCTTCAACCCCATAGTCGAAGGTGGAACGGGCTTCATCCCCGGGCCCTTCGGTACGGGCAAGACCGTGTTGCAGCATGCCATATCCAAGCAGGCCGAGGCCGACATAGTAATCATTGCCGCCTGTGGAGAACGTGCCAACGAGGTGGTGGAGATATTCACCGAGTTCCCCGAACTGGTGGACCCTCACACCGGGCGCAAGTTGATGGAGCGTACCATTATCATAGCCAATACGTCCAACATGCCGGTGGCAGCACGTGAGGCATCTGTCTACACGGCCATGACCATGGCGGAGTACTACCGTTCGATGGGACTGCGTGTGCTGCTGATGGCCGACTCCACTTCACGTTGGGCACAGGCGTTGCGCGAGATGAGTAACCGTATGGAGGAGTTGCCCGGCCCCGATGCCTTCCCCATGGATCTGGGCGCGCTGGTGGCCAACTTCTACGGCCGTGCCGGATATGTGTATCTGAACAACGGTGAGGTGGGTTCGGTCACCTTCCTTGGCACCGTGTCTCCTGCCGGCGGTAACCTCAAGGAACCCGTGACGGAGAATACCAAGAAGGTGGCGCGTTGCTTCTACGCACTGGAGCAGGACCGCGCCGACAAGAAGCGCTATCCTGCCGTGAACCCCATAGATTCATATTCCAAGTATCTGGAGTATCCCGAGTTTGCCGAATACATCAAAGGCCACATCAACGAGGAGTGGATACCTAAGGTACTGAACCTCAAGACCCGCATGCAGCGAGGCAAGGAAATCGCCGAACAGATCAATATCTTGGGCGATGACGGCGTACCCGTGGAGTACCACGTGACTTTCTGGAAGTCGGAAATAATCGACTTTGTCATCCTGCAGCAGGATGCGTTCGACGAAATCGATGCTGTCACCCCCCTGGAACGTCAGGAGGAGATACTAGACCTTGTTACCGCCATCTGCGACAAGGAGGACTATGAGTTTGCTACCTTCGAGGAGGTGGTCGCCTATTTCAAGAAGATGATAAACCTGTGCAAGCAGATGAACTACTCCGCCTACAAGAGTGAGCAGTACTATGACTACAAGAAGCAGGTGGAAGCAATGATATAATATATATAAGGTATGGCAACAGCATTTCAGAAAGTATATACAAAGATTAGCCAGATAACCAAGGCTACGTGTTCGCTCAAGGCCAAGGGGGTAGGCTATGACGAACTGGCAACCATCAACGGCCGCTTGGCCCAGGTGGTGAAGATTGCCGGCGATGACGTCACCTTGCAGGTGTTCGAGGGTACGGGTGGCATACCCACCAATGCCGAGGTCACTTTCCTTGGCAAGGCACCGTCGCTTAAGGTCAGCGACGAACTGGCCGGACGTTTCTTCAATGCCTACGGAAATCCTATAGACGGTGGCCCGGAAATAGAGGGCAAGGAGGTGGAGATTGGCGGGCCTTCCGTCAATCCCGTGCGACGCAAGCAACCAAGCGAGCTCATAGCCACCGGTATTGCCGGCATTGACCTCAACAATACCCTTGTGTCCGGCCAGAAGATTCCCTTCTTCGCCGACCCCGATCAGCCGTTCAACGAGGTGATGGCGATGGTGGCCATGCGCGCCAAGGCCGACAAGATTATCCTCGGCGGCATGGGCATGACCAACGATGACTATTATTTCTTCCGCAACACGTTCTCCAACGCCGGAGCACTGGACCGCATCGTTTCATTTATCAATACCACCGAGGACCCTGCCGTGGAGCGTCTGCTTATTCCCGACATGGCTCTGGCTGCGGCCGAGTACTTTGCCGTGGAGAAGCACGAGACGGTGCTGGTGTTGCTCACCGACATGACATCGTATGCCGACTCATTGTCCATCGTCAGCAACCGTATGGATCAGATTCCATCCAAGGACTCCATGCCCGGTTCTCTGTATTCGGACTTAGCCAAGATATACGAGAAGGCTGTGCAGTTCCCCGAGAGCGTTGGTGGCGGTTCCATCACCATCATTGCCGTGACTACGCTGAGCGGCGGCGACATTACCCATGCCGTGCCCGACAATACCGGCTATATCACCGAGGGTCAGCTTTACCTTCGCCGTGACAGTGATGTGGGCAAGGTAGTCGTAGACCCATTCCGCTCCTTGTCTCGTCTGAAGCAGTTGGTGGCAGGAAAGAAGACGCGCAAGGACCATGCACAGGTCATGAACGCTGCCATACGTCTGTATGCCGATGCCGCCAACGCCAAGACCAAGCTGGAGAACGGCTTCGATCTGACGGACTATGACATGCGATGCCTCAAGTTCGCCAAGGACTATGCCAGCAAGCTCCTGGCCATTGATGTCAACCTCAATACCGAGGAGATGCTTGATGTGACTTGGTCGCTGTTCCGCGCTTACTTCAACCTTGAGGAACTGAACATCAAGAAGGAGTTCACAGACCAGTACTGGACAAAGGCATAGCCATATCCTTGGCTTGAGTTATAATACTCTGAAAACATTATGGCTATTAAATATCAGTTTAACAAGACGTCCCTGCAGGCACTGGAGAAGAACCTGAAGATGCGGCAGCGCACCTTGCCTATAATAAAGAGCAAGGAGACCGCCCTGCGTCTGGAAGTGAAGCAGTGCAAGTACGAGGCTGAAGCCCTGGAAGAGAAACTGCAACAGCAGATTGCCGGCTACGAGTCCATGTATGCCTTGTGGGGCGAGTTCGATGCCTCGCTGGTGTCGCTCAAGGACGTGCAGCTGGGTGTCAAGAAGATTGCCGGCGTGCGTGTGCCAATACTCAGCAACATCTCCCTGGAGGTGCGTCCCTTTGGCCTCTTTTCCGCGCCCAAATGGTACTTCGACGGCATTGTCCTGTTGCAGGGACTGGCCAAGACGGCCGTGGAGCGCGAGTTCGTCCTGGCCAAACTGGATTTGCTGGACTATGCCCGACGCAAGACCACACAGAAGGTGAACCTGTTCGAGAAAGTACAGATACCGGGCTATCAGGAGGCGATACGTAAGATCAAGCGTTTCATGGAGGACGAGGAGAACCTCTCCAAGTCCAGCCAGAAGATACTGAAGGGCCTGCAGGCCAAGCGTGCTTTGGACGTGGATGCCGATGTGCAGGAAATAGGGGAGGAGGTAGAGGCCTATGATTGAGAAAATGAAGAAGTTCACCTTCTTGGTGACCGACCGTGAATATGATGGCTTCATAGACGCTATCCGCGACCTGGGCGTGGTGCACGTGACGCAGTTGCAGCAGGGGGTTACAAGCCCCGAGTTGCAGGAGGCCATGTCAATGGAGCAACGTTATCGTGCCGCCATGGACTTCCTGGCTGTAGCGGGTAAGAAGTACGCAAAGGAGAGCGCTACAGAGGCTCCCAAGTTGGCTTCGCCCGTGGAGTTGTTGCAAAGGGTGGAGCAACTGCAGGCTCAGGAAAAGGAGTTGATGGTGAGAGAGGTGGAACTTGAACGCGAGAAGGAACAATTGGAGCCCTGGGGTAATTTCGATCCTGATGCCTTGGCGCGCCTGGCTCAAGATACGGGCATGGAGATACATTTCTTTGCCTGTCGTCCTAAGTCCTTCCGTCAGGAGTGGGTCAAGGACTATTTCGCCATTCGTGTATGCGAAGAAAAGAAGAGGGTATATTTCGTTACCTTTTCCGCCACATGTCCGGAGATCCAGGCTGAGCATATCTCGCTGCCGGACAAGTCCTTGCAGCAGGTTAAGGTTGAACTTGCCCGAACCGTCAAGAACCTTTCTTCCGTGCGTGGCGAGATGGTGGCCATAGATGCTGCCATGCGTCCCATGCTGGCAACCGGCCAGCTGGAAATGCAGAACGAGATTTCGCTCAGCCGTGTCCATCTCAGCGACGAGCGCACGTGTGGCGATGTTCTCCGTCTGATGATAGGATGGGTGCGTGCCGACTCCACGGATGCACTGGTGGCCTACCTCGATGGTGAGCACATATACTACGCCATGGAAGACCCGGCTTTCAACGACGACGTTCCCGTGCAGCTCTCCAACGGACGCTTTTCGAGTCTCTTCGAGCCTATAATGAAGATGTACTCTCTCCCCAACTACAACGACTTGGATCCGACGACTTTCTTTGCCCCTTTCTTCATGCTTTTCTTCGGACTGTGCATGGGAGATGCCGGTTACGGCATGCTGATAATGGCTGTAGGCCTGTACTTGGCATTCAAGGGCAGCGCGGATATGAAGGCTTATGGCCGTCTGGCGATGTGGCTTGGCGGCAGTACCATAGTATGCGGCTTGGCCAGCGGCACGTTGTTTGGTATAGATCTCAGCCAGCAGGACTGGGCATGGGTACAGCCTATCAAGCCTTATTTGCTGAATGATAATGGCGTGGGTCCCATATTCGGCTACAGCCCCATGATGGTATTCTCCGTGGCCATAGGTCTTGTGCAGGTGCTGTTGGGCATGTTGCTGAAAGGTTGCAAGGCTATCAAGAACTATGGGTGGCCCTATGCTGTTGGCACATTCTCATGGGTTGTAGCTATTATCGCATTGGTCGCACTGATGGGGCTTCCTGCCTGCGGGGTGGTTCTGCCCGAGGCTGCGCAATATGTGCTCGAGGGTATCACGGCAGTGTGTGCGGTGGGTATATTCCTCTACAACAATCCTGCCAGTTACAAGAAACCCGCCCTTGGTCTGCTTAGCAACATTGGCGGCGGAGTTTGGGAAACATACAGTATGGCTACCGGCTTGCTGGGAGACCTGCTCAGTTACATCCGCCTTTTTGCCTTGGGACTTACCGGTGGTGTGCTTGGTGGCGTGTTCAATACGTTGGCTATGGATATGACAGCTTCCATGGACTTGGTGCCGCGTATTCTGGTTATGGTTCTCATACTTCTTTTGGGGCATGGAATAACCTTTGCTTTGAGTATGATCAGCGCTTTTGTGCACCCAATGCGTCTCACTTTCGTGGAATTCTTCAAGAATGCCGACTTTTCGGGTGGAGGCAAGGCTTATGCTCCCTTCCGCCGTATCAAGAACAATGAATAAACCAATCAATAATTAACATTAAAATCATCAATCAAAACGTATGGAAATCTTTTTGGCTTATTTGGGCATCGCCCTGTGTGTGGCTCTGTCCGGCATTGGCAGTGCCTATGGAGTAACTATCTGTGGTAATGCCGCTGTGGGCGCTTTCAAGAAGAACCCCAATGCCAGTGGTTCGTACATGGGCTTGGCAGCCCTTCCCTCTTCTCAGGGCCTGTATGGTTTCGTGGGCTTCTTTATGCTCCGTAACCTTGTTACTCCAGACATTACGATGTTCAATGCATGCGCCATCTTTGGTGTAGGTCTTGCCTGTGGTCTCGTGTGTCTGTTCTCTGCTTTCCGCCAGGCCAAGGTATGCGCCAACGGTATCAGCGCTATCGGTGGCGGTCATAATGCCTTCGGTACTACCATGGTATTGGCCGTGTTCCCCGAGTTGTATGCTATCCTTGGCCTTTTGGTGCTGATATTGACAGCAAACAATTTGTCATAGTCCTTAGGCATTATCTGAAGATGCTTATGCAGGGAGCAGCCTCGCGGTTGCTCCCTGTTTTGCATTCTTCTTCCCAAACTATAAATCGTGTGGCCTGCTGCTGTGCTGAACGTTCGATTAGCGGTAGCATGTGTTTTTGCAGACCCGTACTTTGTGCCTCGTGGGCGTGAATGCCATACTCTATGTTGATACTATTCATCTCCTTGTGGAACCTTTGCCCTGTGTGTCATCTGCGTTCGTTGTCCTTTTGGCGAGTTTCCGCGCGTTTTGTTAGCTATTTACATGGATTTTCAGTACCTTTGCACCTGTAAACGGCGAAAATAATCATACTTACATATATGGAAAAGACATTCAAGAGGACTACGGTGACATCGGCTCTCCCCTATGCCAATGGTCCGGTGCACATCGGGCACTTGGCCGGAGTGTATGTGCCGGCGGACATCTATGTCAGGTACCTCAGGCTTAAGAAGCGTGACGTGATATTCATAGGTGGCAGCGATGAGCATGGTGTGCCCGTGACCATCCGTGCCCGCAAGGAGGGTATCACCGTGCAGGAGGTGGTGGACCGCTACCACGGCATCATCAAGGACTCTTTCGAGAAGTTCGGCATATCCTTCGACATCTACTCACGCACCAGCGGTCCTATCCACCACAAGTTTGCCAGCGACTTCTTCAAGAAGATGTATGAGGAAGGCAAGTTTGTGGAGCAGGTGTCCGAGCAGTTCTACGATGAGGCCACAGGACATTTCCTCACCGACCGCAATATCAAGGGCGAGTGCCCGCGTTGCCATGCTGCTGATGCTTATGGCGACCAGTGCGAGAAATGCGGTGCCACGCTCTCCCCGGAGGAACTCATCAATCCCTACAATGCCGAGAGTGGCAACCCCTTGGTGAAGAAGGAGACCAAGCATTGGTATCTTCCCTTGGATAAGGACCAAGAGTGGCTGGAAAAGTGGATACTGGAGGAACACAAGGAGTGGCGCCCCAACGTTTACGGACAGTGCAAGAGCTGGTTGGATGGCGGCCTGCATCCCCGTGCCGTCACCCGCGACTTGGACTGGGGCATCCCGGTGCCCGTGGAGGGCGCCGAGGGCAAGGTGCTCTATGTGTGGTTCGATGCCCCCATCGGTTATATAAGCAACACAAAGGAGTTATGCGACGCACATCCCGAACTGGGCAGCTGGGAGACTTGGTGGAAGGACCCCGAGACACGCCTCGTACACTTCATAGGCAAGGACAACATCGTCTTCCACTGCATCGTCTTTCCTGCCATGCTCAAGGCCCACGGAGGCTATATTCTCCCCGACAACGTCCCATCGAACGAGTTTCTCAACCTCGAGGGCAACAAGATTTCCACGAGCAAGAACTATGCCGTATGGCTCAACGAGTACCTTGAGGATATGCCCGGACGTCAGGACGAACTGCGTTATGTCCTCACGGCCAATGCTCCCGAGACCAAGGATAACGACTTCACATGGGCCGACTATCAGGCACGTTGCAACAACGAGTTGGTGGCCGTCTACGGCAACTTTGTCAACCGTGCCCTGCAATTGACCCAGAAGTACTACGAGGGCCGTGTTCCCGCCTGTGGCGAGCTCACCCAATATGATGAGGAGACCTTGGCCGAGTTTCGCGATGTGAAGGACAAGTTGGAGACACTGTTGGAGAACTTCCGTTTCCGCGATGCACAGAAGGAGGCCATGGGACTGGCCCGCATAGGCAACAAGTACATTGCCGACTGCGAGCCTTGGAAACTCATCAAGACCGACCCCGAGCGCGTCAAGACCATCATCAACATCTCCCTGCAGCTCACTGCCAACCTGGCCATAGCCTTCGAGCCCTTCCTGCCATTCAGCAGCAAGCGTCTGCGCGGCATGCTGGCCATGGACACCTTCTCCTGGGAAGACCTCGGCAGCACCGCCCTCCTTCCCGAAGGACATCAGTTGCCCAAGCCCGAACTGCTTTTCACCAAGATAGAGGACGATGTCATTGCTGCCCAGGTGAAGAAACTGGAGGACACTGTCAAGGCCAATGCCGAGGCTGCCTACGTGGCCGCTCCCGTCAAGCCCAATGTGTCCTTCGAGGACTTCGAGAAGCTGGACATCCGCGTTGGTCTGGTCAAGGCCTGCGAGAAGGTGAAGAAGAGCAAGAAACTCCTGAAGTTCACCATTGACGATGGCAGCGGCAAGGACCGCACCATCCTCTCCGGCATAGCACAGTGGTACGAACCCGAACAGCTTGTGGGCAAGCGCGTCCTCTTTGTCGCCAACTTCGAGCCCCGCAAGATGATGGGCGAGGAGTCCAACGGCATGATTCTTTCTGCCGTCAACTTCAATGGCGACCTCTCTGTTACCACCACTCTTGATGACGTGAAGGGCGGCAGCCAGGTAGGATAGGCATCGTGCACTTATGTGGCTTGGCCATGTGTGCATGCGCGTATTATGAATAAGGAACACACGTCCTCATGTAGGGTGGCGTGTGTTCCTTGTTTTTGTATGGTTAGCGCTATTGTCCTTTTTGTTTAGTCCGGACACGGCAAGATCATCACACTTTTCGTGTTGCCCACACCACGCTGGCATAGCCGAGAGTCAGGACGGTGAGGATGGTGGCAAGGATGTCGGTGACCTGCACTATGACGGGGTATGCATCGATGATGAAGCTGCCATCGCTTTCACCCATGCGGATGAAACCGTAGTGTTGCTGCAAGAGGCAGAGGATGGCGGCCAGGAGCATGCCGATGAGGGCACCGCCCAGGATGATCTGCATGCCCTCCAGAATGAAGATGTGGCGTACCTGTCGGCGGGTGGCACCGAGGGCATATAGCGTCTGCATGTCATGCTGTTTTTCGATGATGAGCATGCTGAGGCTTCCCACGATATTCAGGCAGGCGACAAATAGGATGAAGCACAGGAAGACGTAGGAGATGAGCTTCTCTATCTTCATGATGCGGAATACATCCTCCTGCTGTTCGTAGCGATCCTGCACGCGGAAGCCGGGACCGAGTAGCGCCTCGATATTGCTGCGTTTGCCGCCGGAAGAGAGCTTTACCTCCAGGGCGGTGGCCATGCCCTGCTGTCCGAACAGTTTTTGTGCAAAGCCGATGGAGCAGAGGATGTATTCGTTGTCGTATTTTGGCTGGTGTACGCTGAAGGCCAGCCCTGTTGAGTAGAGCTCGCTGCGGTTGAAGCTTGCTTGCGGATTGGCCATGTTCACGCGCTCACCACGTTTGGGGGCATAGACCTGCAGCGGTTGGGTGAAGTTCAGAGGCAGCCCAAGCTGGTTGCACAGTTGTATGCCGGGGATGCAGTACTCCAGTATGTCAACATGCAGGACAGGAGCTTCGGCTTCGCCATAGAGGATGTCCTGCAGATGGGATTGTTCCATGAAGTTGTCGGCCACGCCTTTCAGGATGACTGCCTGTTGCTGTTCCTCGGTCATGACCAAGGCCTGGCCTTCTACGATTGGGGTAAGTGTGGCTACATCGGGGAGGCAACGTAGGGAGTTTATCTTGGGATCGTCCAGGCTGATGACGGCACCCCGTGCTGGGGTGATGCGCAGTTCGGGGTCGAAACCGGTGAAAAGGTCTGCCACCAAGCCTTGGAAACCGTTGAACACGCTCAGAACTATCACCATGGCCATGGTGGCGACCGCTACTCCGGTCACGGCTATCATGGAGATGATGTTTATGGCGTTGTGGCTCTTCTTGGAGAAGAGATAGCGGCCGGAGATGAACAGTTCGTAGTGCATGGGGGAGAGATTGGGGGCTTCGGGCTGGTGCCCTCAGCACAAGAGGGGAGTAGGTATAAGGGTGGGAGGGGGATGGGGTTATGGCTTTGGTGCTGTGCCCTTAGCACCAAGGCTGTCTGCTGTGGTTATACGTTTGAGGTGTGGTTCTATGTCCTTTTGCCAGTCGTTGCCAGTGGCTATGATGCAACATGAGGTGTCGGCCAGGATGTAGAATGGGATGTCGCGTATGCCCAGACGTGAGGCCAAATCGGACTGGAAGGCAAGGCGGTCGCTGTAGCTGTGCCATGTGATTGTGTCGGTGCGTTCGATATAGTCCAGTATGGTGGCGTTTACGTCCATGTTGTAGGAGATGCACTCCAAGGGTTGCACGGCCTGGCGGCGCAGACGGCGTATGCGCGTGTTAAGCGTTCCTGTACCTCCGCGCCAGTTGGCCCAGAATGTCAGCAGCGTGTATTTGCCGTGCAGCGAGTCTGTGGTGATGGTGTCGCCATGTCGCATCGGCAGGGTGAAGTCGGGTAGCTTCACGCCCTGACGCAGGGCGGCCGGCACCTGTCCTGTCAGTTCCTCGATATGCAGGTGGTTTGAGATGGGCGACTGCGGGTTGTTCTGTATGTAGGCACGGATGAGGCTGTCGCGTTTCTTTGGTGTGGCCTTTTCCAACTGTTCGCGCAAGGCCGAGTATTCCTCGTTGTCTTTGGTGCCGCTCACTTTGGTAGCTCCCAGTTGCTTGGCATCGCCCTCGATGCGGATGATGTCGCCGCTGCCTCCGAAGACGGTGAGAGTGGAGTAGGTGGGATAGACTATCGTAAGTATGCCGCTCTCCTTGTCGCATGGGCATGACCAGTCTATCTTCCCGTTGACCACGTGCAGCGTGTCTATTCCCTGGATGATGCCGTCACGGCTGAAGATGGTCAGAGCCGCCTGGTTCAGTCCCTTTATTTCCCCCTCTATACGCAACTCACCCTTCTTGCCACCACAGGCTGTGATGGCAAGAAGGGTGAATGAGAGTATGATATACTGCTTGATGCTCAATGCATGGTGCATGTCTTGGTCAATATGGTTACTTCACCAAGTCGGCGATAGTCTTCTCGTACTTGGCAAACTCCAGATCCTTGGCGGCGCGAGTCTTCAGTGCAGCGTCGCCGGCGATGGCCACCTTCAGGTTGTTCTTCACACCGGCGGCATCGTTGGTGCGTGCAGCCAAAATGGCTTTCAGGTAGCTGGTAGTGGCATCGGGAGTCTGTACGGCAGCCAAAGTCTTCTCGGCCTTGGCGTAGTCCTTGCACAGGATCTGTACGAGAGCGGCGCTGTTGGTCTTTGATTCGGCCAGGTTCTGCTGAGCCTGAGTGTAGTTGCCCTTAGCGATGTTCAGGTTGCCAAGAATCTCGTTGTATGTGTCGCAGCCGCTGGCCTGACCCATAAAAGTCTCTGCCTTGGCCACTTCACCGTTCTTGAGGGCGAGAAGAGCCATGTTAGCGTTGACCTCGGCAGCCTTGGCGTTCACGTTCTTGGCCTTCTGCAGCCAGTTCTGTGCTGATGTGGTGTTGCCGTTCATGATGGCCATCTGAGCCATGTTGTTGTAGGCGCGATAGTCGCGGGGGTACAACTGCATGGTCTTCTCGTACCACTTGGTGCGTGTGGCGTTGTCCTCTACCAGCATGTTGGCACCGTAGAGAAACTCCTCTACGCTGAGTTTGGAGGCATCCTCGTTGAATTGTGCCATGATGGCCTCGTCGCTGCGACCTATAACCTCATAGTTCACGATGAGGCGTGCGCGGCGCAACTCGGGCAAGATGCCGTCTGCTATTTCCGTGAATACGCTGCTCATGTTACGTATCTGCTGTTCGCGCTCCTCTGGATCCTGATACATGGAGAGGACGCGCAGGATCACGTCCTTGTCCTGGAGCTTGCTTTGGCTGACGAGTTCCTGGAAGCCTTCCCAGTCCTCGGCCGTGAAGCTGGTCTCCACGTCTACATCCATCTTTATCTTCTTCAGTTCCTTGTTGAGGTAGGCGGTGGAAACGTCCTGACGCTTCTCAGCCAGTCTCTCGTTGAGGTCAAAGCTGCCGTCGGGGCTTGCATAGGCACTTACCTCTATGTTCTGCAGTGCGCGCTCTTCTTGCATGTCATTGATCTCCTTAAGGATCTTGACCATGTCCTGTATGCTCACGCTGGAGAGTTCACTGCTGCGGAGGTTGGCCTGTCCGATGAGGAACTTGATGTTTGCCTCGTGCTTCTGCTCTATCACGCGCTGGAAGGCATCCTCTGCCGTGCTGGCAGTGATGGGGCAGCGTTTGAGCAACTCGCTGGTAGAGAGCACGCCGTAGCCGATCTTCACTTCGGGGATGGATACGGTCTTCTTGCCCAACTTGGCATCGAAGCGTGCATAAAGGTCGCTCTTCATCATGGCTGGAACATAGCTGAAGCTGGTCTTCATACTGTATGTGCCGCCGATCTTGTAGCTGATCTCAGTATTATTGCCCTCGACCTTCTCGCCTTGGAACGTGGCAGCCTGGCCTTCAACCTCGCCGCCTTCGTACTTGAGCACGGGAGTGACGGTGACCACGGCCTTTTTCTTCATGTACTTCTCGGGGAAGATGCCATTGATGGTGGCGGGAACCTCACCGCCGACTGCTTCCAGGGGTGTGGGGTTCACCTTAAAATTCTCTGCACCAAGGTTGCCCAGTTTGCTGCAGGATGTCATAACCGATACACCGGCGATAGCCAATGTGAAAAGTGTACTCTTGTTCATCTTATGCTTGTGTGATATGTTGTTTATGCCTGGCTTTTGCCAATTCGCCCGCAAAGGTACAACAAATTTGCTTATCTTGCTACATCAATGCTGCCCAGGTCGACAAATTGAGTGTCATTTTTGCAATAATTATACCTCATGAGGCGTTACCGGCTTTCCTGATGCTTGCAGCACAGCTTCTTTCGTCTCCCTATGTCATGTGACATGTAGTTATGGGCAGGCCATTGCGGAATGTGGATTTTGTGTTGCAGATGACAGGACTATGGCTTGGAGTTCTCGGTTTAAGTTTGTAACTTTGTGGCATCCGTAGCACCGTTTGGCTTGTCGTCGTGGCCTGTGTGAGAAACACGCAGCATTGGCAAGGCGCCCGACATCGAAGAGAAACTGTGGGAGGTGGAATTGTAGAAGCTAAAAACCATGACGATATGAAACAGCGAATAATGAGCATACTGCTGATGATGTGGCTTGTGTCCTGCAATGCAATGGCGCAGAAAGCCATGGAGAAGGGGTTGGCCACCATCGACAGGGCAACGGCCGAGGCACACATCCGATTTCTGGCGGCCGATGAATTGAGGGGGCGCTATGCAGGGACGGCCGAGGGACGTGTGGCGGCCAACTATATAGCATCGCAACTGCAGCAGATGGGCGTGGCGCCTCTGTTGGAGAGCTATTTCCAGCCCTTCGATGCCTGTTGTATGGAAACCCGACAGGGATTCCGTTGGGAAACGCATCCCGATTCGGTGGCACGTCTGGCCGATGTGGCGTATCTCCGGTGCTCCATGCGTAATGTGCTGGGTGTCATCCCCGGGCGCAGGACCGATGAATATGTGGTGATAGGTGCGCACTACGACCACATAGGCATAGCCCACGGGCAGAAGGCCGACAGCATTTGCAACGGTGCCGACGACAATGCTTCGGGCGTCTCCGCCGTGCTACAGCTGGCACGCGCTTTCGTGGCCTCTGGCGTTCAGCCCGAGCGTACTGTAGTCTTTGCCTTTTGGGACGGAGAGGAATTGGGCCTGCTCGGTTCTAAATACTTTGTGCATTGCCACGATAAAGGGAAGAAACTCTGTGCATATCTCAACTATGACATGATTGGCCGCAATCACTTTCCCGACCGCCCGTGGCACGTCGTCTATTTCTATACTGAGTCGCATCCTGCCTTTGGGGATTGGTTGCGTACCGCTATAAAGAAGTTTGGCTTGCGCCTGGAGCCCGACTATCGTCCGTGGGACAAGCCGGTAGGCGGCAGCGACAATGCTTCCTTTGCTCTGATAGACGTGCCGGTGATATGGTATCATACCGACGGCCATCCCGACTACCACCGGCCAGGCGACCATGCAGAACGTATCAATTGGGAAAAGGTGGTGGACATCACCAAGGCATCGTTCCTGAATGCATGGCGCATGGCAAACGATGCCGAGTACTGAACCGATGTGTACGCACTATTCATTTTCATACACTCCCTGACCATGAGATTCTTACTCTCCCTGTTGTTATGTTGTAGCATTGCCGGTGCCGCCGCTCAGACGCAGTGGTACAACCCTATGAACGACAGCCTGCCATTCATCGGTGGACGTGCCTGGAACAAGGAAACAGGCACCCGCTACCATCGCCTGCCCATGCGGGCCAAGGAAATGGTACGGCCCCCGGTATGGAACCTTGCGTGCCAGACGGCCGGCATGTATGTGCGCTTCTATACCAATGCCACCACCATCGAGGTGAAGTATAAGACCACCGGCAATCTGTCCATGCCGCACATGCCGGCTACAGGCGTTAGCGGAGTGGACCTGTACATGACGGACAGCAACGGACGGCGTGCGTGGTGCAAGGCCAAGTACAACTTTACAGATGGCATAAGTTACGTGTATTCCAACCTTACGTATCGCAATAACCATGCGCGTGGCAACGAGTTCTGTCTTTATCTTCCCCTGTACAATGGCGTGAAGGAACTGAGGATAGGTGTGCCGGCCAAGTCGCAGTTCAGTTTCATTCCTCCTACCCGTGAGCGCCCCATAGTGATCTATGGCTCTTCGGTGGCACAGGGCGCGTGTGCTTCGCGGCCGGGAATGGCCTGGACCAACATAGTGCAGCGTATGCTGGACGCGCCGGTGGTGAACTTGGGCTTTTCGGGGAACGGGCAGTTGGACGAAAGCATCTTTCGCATGCTCTCCGAATTGGACGCACGTCTGTTTGTCATAGATTGCATGCAGAACATGAAGTTGGAGCGTGTCTCCCTGATACAGGAGCGCATAACCCGTGGAGTGGAGATGCTGCGTCGCGTTTCGCAGGCTCCCATCCTGTTGGTGGAGCACGACGGATATATGGGTAGGGATGCCTCGGATGCCGAACGTCAGAAATACGAGGCTACGGGCAAGGAGCTGCGTGCCGCATACGAACGGCTGCGGTTGCGTGTGTCGGGGCTGTATTACATGACCACAGAAGAGATAGGTCTTTGCATGGATGCGCAGGTGGACGGCATACATCCCAACGATTTGGGCATGCAGCAGTATGCCGATGCCTATGTGAAGAAGATCCGCTCCATACTGTATGGCACGGATCATGGCACGCAGGCTTATGTGCCATGCCGCCAGCGTAGGGAACCGGATACATACGAATGGAATGCGCGACATGAGGCCATTCTCGATTATGTCCGCAAGCACCAACCTGAAATCGTGATGATGGGCAACTCCATCATCCACTATTGGGGAGGCGAGCCTTATGAGAAACGTCGTGCGGGGCAACGTGTGTGGAACGAACTGTTCCGTGGCACCAAGGTGGTGAACATGGGTTATGGATGGGATCGCATAGAGAACCTCCTATGGCGCATAGAGCATGGCGAACTGGATGGCTTCGAGGCTCGGAAGATCAGCGTCCTAATAGGTACCAACAATCTGTACACCGATAGCGATGATTGCATCGTACGTGGCATTCGTCAGGTAGTGGCGGCCATAAGGATGCAACAGCCCAAGGCGGTGGTCAATGTGTGCGCCATACTTCCGCGCAAGGGCATGGAGTCCCGTATCGCGGGCATAAATGGCATGCTGCGTCAGTGGGTGGAGAGCGATACTTCACTTTGCTGGACCGATGCCACCCCGCTGTTGACCGACAAAGGTGGCCGTATACGTTCCGAGTTCTTTTCTGACGGTCTGCACCCCAACGAGAAAGGATACGAGCAGATAGCCACGGCACTCCGGCGCTTCCTTAGCCGGTGATTTGGTGTCTGTCAGCGCTATGTTTTTGTCTCATAGCTTGCATATCTTGATAATTATTGATACATTTGTAGTCGATAAGTACTACATAATTTATAGAAAAGCATGACAAAAGTAAGAGAACTCCTCATGGCGGCAGTGGGCCTGATGCCTGTTGCCGCAGGTGCCACTTCGTCGTGGCCTGACACCGACGGTGGGGAGATGCGGACACGCCGCCCCAACATTATATATATAATGTGCGATGACATGGGTTATGGCGACCTCGGTTGCTATGGTCAGCAGTTGATAGAGACGCCCAACATAGACCGTCTGGCGCGGGAAGGTATGCGCTTTACTCAGGCCTACGCCGGCAGTCCTGTCAGTGCCCCCTCTCGTTCATCGTTCATGACGGGGCAGCATTCCGGTCACATGCATGTGCGAGGCAACCGCGAGTACTGGCAATCGGCGCTTCGGCAGAATGCTTTTGGCAACAATGCGGACTATGTCATCATCGGCCAAGAGCCTTACTTGAACACCCACCGCATCATTCCGGAGGTGATGAAAGAAGCGGGTTACGGCACGGGTATGTTCGGCAAGTGGGCCGGCGGATACTATAATATGCAGTATCCCGATGTGTACATGCGCGATGCTGACGGCAATACCGACACGTCCAAGTTCCGGGAGAGCAGTAGCGCATCGTTGCCCAATCTGCGAGGCGTGGATTGCTACTATGGCCCTATATGCCAGTTCCAAGCTCATACATACTATCCCAACTTCCTCAACCGCTACGACCCCGAGAAGTATGGAGACACACACATAGTAGTGGACACGCTGAAGCAGAACATCCAGCACAGTGCCGTGGCCTCCGGCAACAAGGATTATGAGAACCGCGAGCAGTACAGCAGCGACCTGATACACCAATATGCCCTGGACTGGATAGACCGTCAGACTGCCGAGCAGCCGTTCCTTGGCATCTTCACCTATACGTTGCCGCATGCCGAACTGTGGCAACCCAACGACAGCCTGGTGCAGAAGTATGAAGAGAAGTTTCAGGGACAGGATGCTTCGTACGGTGGCAACTATGGTTCTTGGTACTACAAGAACTATGGTAAGCATGCCCAGTTTGCAGCCATGGTGAGCCGTCTGGACGCACAGGTGGGCGAGATCATGGAAAAACTGAAGGAGAAGGGCTTCGCAGACAACACCCTGGTCATCTTCACCTCAGACAATGGCCCTCACGAGGAGGGCGGCGCCGATCCGTCATGGTTCAATCGCGATGGCCTGTTGCGTGGCCTGAAACGCTCTACCTATGAAGGCGGCATACGCATCCCCTTCATCGCCAAGGGCCCCGGTGTGCCAGCCGGCACGGTCAACGACCATCAGCTGGCCTTCTACGACCTGATGCCTACCTTTATGGACTATGCCGGACTGGATGGCTCAACCTGCAGTCGTGCAGCCAGCACAGATGAGGATCGCTTCGACGGTATATCCTTCTACAACACGCTGACTGGCAACGATGCCGAACAGGAGAAGCACGAATTTTTGTTCTGGGAGTTCCACGAGACCAACATGATGGCCGTGCGCATGGGCGACTGGAAGCTGGTGGTGAACCGTGGAAACGTACTACTGTATGACCTTGCCAACGACCTGCACGAGGACCATGACGTGGCAGCACAACACCCTGACATCGTTGCCAAGATGGTGGAGATTATCTATCGCGAACATGTGGATAGCCCGCTATTCCGTGTCACTTTGCCCGAGCGTAGAATGGCAGGTGAGTATATCAACATGACGTTCCGTCGTCCCACGAGCGGTTCACCTTTGGTTACTCTTACCAATGAAAAGGGCGAAACTCCTGAGGGTGTTAGTGCCTCCGTCACCAATATCTATCCCGCGCAGGCCAGCAACAACTGGACTGGTGCGGCGGTCAGTGGTCGCACCGACCTCAGCCCCGGTACCAATGCTCCCGACACCAAGCGTACCATCACTTTTCGCATCAACGGCCTGCCTTCCAGCTATGCCATGGACAAAATTGTGGCGGGAATAGCTGCCACCAATGCCTCGGGAAACTATCAGGGCAACGGTACGGATCGCGACTTCACGTTCACCATCCAGACGAGTGCTGACGGCAACACATGGACGGACTACGACACTAAGTCCGGCAACATCAATCAAACCGTTGGTGGCATCACCAAGTGGGAGTTTACCGGCGGAGGGGAGGTCGTTGTGCCAACCAGCCCTTTTTATCTTAGGCTCCAGTTGGTGAACAACTCCACGCTGGGGTGCTTCAGTTCCCTGTTCTCCATGACGTTGCATCGCGATCCGAATACCGAGACAGGCGTTTCTGATATTCCTTCAGCCAATGGCAGCACCATCGGCACGGCGTATGACCTGACAGGACGTCCTGCCCGTCACAATACCAAGGGCGTGCTGGTGGAAGATGGTAAGTTGGTAATCAAGATTCCGTCATCTTCGCCGGTGGAGTGACGTGGTGTTTTGGATAAGGCCCGGCCGCTATCGCGTGTCCTTTTGCCTGTGCTAATTCATACGTATTAGTAAAGTTTCGGTGTTGATTTGTTGCTTGTTACAGATAAATTACGTACATTTGCGTATCATATCTTGATGCTCTTGTGTTGACAGGAGGCTGTGCTTTCGTGCGGAGGTTGCCAAGATGTTTGCCATTGTTGGCTGGAACGGAACATATCGAATGATTATTAACCAACTTGAAATACAATTATGAAGAAGACTTTTTCCATGCTGTTCATGATGCTTGCTATAGCGTTATCAATGAGCGCGCAGGACGTGGACAAGGAATGCACTGTCGAAGTGGACAAGATGCTCAGAGCAATGAATGTACAGGAAATGTATGCTCAGTCTGTAGTGAAAATAGTTCAACAAAGGAAAGATCGATATACCAATCCCGATGCAGTAGCCAAAGAAATAATCGACTCCACGTGGCCTGATGTTGTGCAGGAATATGCGAAGGCGTACAGCAAATACCTCACTCTTGATGATATGCGGGCTATAAACGAGTTTTATGCGTCGCCAGCGTGGCAGAAGATGGGTCGGTGCCAAACCGAGATATCGAATAATCTGGAAACCGAGTTGATGTCGAAGTGGCTGAGCGACCCAAACTCAAAGTATTGGAAAAATATGATAGCTATAATAGTGAAATACACTAAGCTGTAATACCGTTGTGCTGAGACAATGATACACTGCCGCCCCTTCATGGTTCATCGTACCATGAAGGGGCGGCAAGCATTTTGCCGTAGGGCATAGGCCTTACAGGTGTTGTGGTGCCATCACTGTCTTTCTGCCAAGTACTTGCGCGCATCCATGGCGGCATGGCAGCCGCTGCCTGCGGCAGAAATGGCCTGACGGTAGATGGGATCTGCCACGTCGCCACAGGCAAAGACACCCGGGATGTTGGTGGCCGTGGTGGGATGTTTCACTATGATGTAGCCCTCGGCGTCGCATTCCAGGGCGGGACGGAAGATGTCGCTGTTGGGGTGATGCCCTATGGCAAGGAACAGACCGTCGATGGGCAGGTCCTGTCCGGTGGAGAGATGTGCTCCTTCCACGCCGTCGGCACCATAGAGGCCGCGGACCTGCGTGTTCCACAGTATCTCTATGTTGTCGGTTTCCTTGATTTTCTGCTGCATGGCTTCGGAGGCGCGCAACACGTCGCGGCGTACTATCATGTACACCTTCTTGCACAGGCCGGCCAGGTATTGGGCTTCCTCACAGGCCGTGTCGCCGCCGCCCACCACGGCCACGGTCTTCTTGCGATAGAAGAAGCCGTCGCATGTGGCGCATGCACTCACGCCCATGCCCTGGTACTTCTTCTCGTCGTCAAGGCCGAGGTATTTGGCCGAGGCTCCTGTTGATATTATGACCGTCTCCGCCTCTATGGTGGTGCCGTCGTCTATGGTCAGGCGGTGGGGACGTGAGCCGTCGGCGGAAAAGTCAACGGCCGTGATGGCCCCCATCCTTATGTCGGTACCCAGGCGTTCGGCCTGGGCGCGAAGGTCTTCCATCAGTTCGTTGCCCGTGGTGCCCTCGGGGTAACCCGGAAAGTTGTCGATGTCGGTAGTCTGTGTCAACTGGCCTCCGGGTTGGTTGCCCTCGTAGAGAACCGGTTCCAGACCGCTTCGGCTGGCGTATATTGCTGCTGTGTAGCCGGCGGGGCCACTGCCTATGATTACTGTCTTCATAATAAGTCGTGTTGATAGTGTTTGGGTGTATTCTATGGTTACAGTTTGCTGCGGTATTTTCCCTCATCCTTGTCCTCCAGCATGGACAGGTAGCTGTGGTAGCGGCTCTGTGCTATGCGCTGTTGCTCCAGGGCGGCCAGTACGGCACAGCCCGGCTCATGTGTGTGTGTGCAGTTGCCAAAGCGGCACTCCCTGCTTATGCTGAATATCTCGCGGAAGTAGTGTCCCACTTCTTCGCGCTCCATGTCGAAGGTGCCGAATCCCTTGATGCCAGGCGTGTCTATGATGTATCCTGCCTGGGCATCCGTGTCGGGGAGTGGAGGGAGGTCGAACATTTCGGAGAAAGTGGTGGTGTGTATGCCTGTGTCGTGTGTGTCGGATATTTCCGCCGTTCGTGCGTTTAGTCCGGGAATGAGTGCATTGAGCAATGTGCTCTTGCCCACTCCGCTGTTGCCTGAGAGTAGCGTGGTCTTGCCGGCAAGCATCTGACGCAAGGCCGACACGTTACACAGTCCCGTGCCGTTGTCATGTCTCTGACCGCCTTCCTGTCCGTCGTCATCGGTGTTTGCGACCATGGTTCCGTCGTGCAAGGCCGATATGCCGTAGCATGGATAGCCAAGGCTTTCGTAGAGACGGAAGAAGAGGTGCAGCAGTTGCATGTCCTCCTCGTCCAGCAGGTCCACCTTGTTGAATATGAGGACGACGGGTACACGATAAGCCTCTGCTCCGGCCAGGAAGCGGTCGATGAAAGTGGTGCTTGTTTCCGGATGCCGCAGTGTCACTATCAAGGCAGCCAGGTCCACGTTTGCCGCTATTATGTGGCTTTGTTTGGACAGGTTGGATGCCTTGCGGATGATATAGTTGCGTCTCTCCAGTACTTCCGTGATGAGGCCCACGTTGTCCTCTCCCGCCTCTGTGGGCAGGATGCGGACATGGTCGCCCACGGCCACTGGGTTGGTGCTGCGGATGCCCTTGAGACGGAAGTTGCCTTTGACCTTACAACGGAAAAGCCGGCCGTCGTCCGTCAGACGGACAACGTACCAGCTTCCTGTGTTCTTGATGACGATGCCCTGCATCTCTCAGACTGTCATGATTTCCTTCTCCTTGTTGGCCATGTGCTCGTCCGCCTTCTTGATGTACTTGTCGTGCATCTTCTGCAGGTCGTTCTCAGCATCCTTCTCCAAGTCTTCGGACAGGCCGTCCTTGATGGCCTTCTTCAGCTTGTCGTTGGTGTCGCGGCGGGCATTGCGTACGCTCACTTTAGCCTGCTCCACCTCCTTGCCGCACTGTTTCACCAGCTGCTTGCGTCGTTCCTCGGTGAGTGGCGGTATGGTCAGGCGTATGATTTCGCCATTGTTGTCGGGCGTGATGCCCACATCGCTGTCCATGATGGCCTTTTCTATTGCACGGAACATGCTTTTGTCCCAAGGCTTGATGGCTATGGTGCGGGCATCCGGTGTGTTGATGCTGGCCACGTTGTTCAAGGGCACCATGCTGCCGTAGCTGTCCACGCGTATGCCGTCAAGTATCTTTACGTTGGCCTTGCCCGCACGGATGTGTGCCAGGGCCTCCTCGAGATACATTACGGCCTCTTCCATCTTCTCCTCAGCCTCGGCGAGGGTAGCTTTTACGTCTATCATGTGTGTATTATGGCTTTATTGGTTAGTAAAGCGCAGGCAAATGTAAGTTTTTTCTTTGGATAATGCAAGCGCGGACGGCATTTTGTGTCCCGGGGGAACGCAATTTGGAGCCGGAGGGAGCTGTGGCGCTGTGTGCGGGAGCAGTGTGTGGGCAGGCACCAGCATTTACTCTGCCGCAGTTTCGTCCGTGTCGTCTGTGGACAGTTCCTCGGTGGGTGTGGCGCGGAACTTCAGTTTGACATACTCGTCGGACTGTGCACACCACATATAATGGACATAGGCATGGACGTCGGCACGCAGCCATTCCGTGACTATCGCCCGGTACTGCTGCGGGTACTGTTCCTGCAGCAGTACCATGCCTTGTGCCATGTGTCCGAAGAAAGCATTCTCCACGTCCATGGGGCCGGCATACTGGTTCTTTATCCCTTCGTCATTGGTTTCCAGACGCTTTTCGGCGTTGATTACTATGGCATGCCACAGGGTGCGCATCTCCAGGGCGCTGACGTGCAGGGGCTTGGGATCGGCGCCATCTGCGGAGGGCACCTGGGTGATGGTGACGGCCTGCAGGCGGTCATCGTTGCGATAGTCGGTGTCTCTCAGCCTCACCTCTCCCGGCTTCATGTCCTTGTACTCGTTGGAACAAGCCGTGGTGATGGCAAAGACGGCCGTCATGGCCACGATAGCCGACAGGAGGCGTGTGATGTGTTTCTTGGTCATAGCGTATGTATGTGCGTTGTGCGTGTGTTATGTTTATAGGTACGTGTATGCGTGCGTAGGGCGGATTGGCTGTCAGTTCATTGCATCGGTTTTGCGCAATGCCTGCGGGGATATTCCTGTCTCGCGGCGGATGAATGTGCCGAAGTGCGACTGGTTGCTGAAGCCAAGCGTAGAGGCGATCTGCTTTATGCTGAGGTCCGGGTCCTTGAGCATTATCTTGGCCTGGTTCACCAGTTCCTCGTTGATAAGGGTGCTTGCCGTCTTGCCTGCCACCTGCTTGCAGATGGTGTTGAAGTATTTCGGACTGATGTTCAGTTTGTCGGCATAGAACTGTACGCTGCGTCCGCTGGGGTGTTCGCGCAGGATGTGTGCAAAGGAGCGGAACAGACTTTCGGCGGCACTGAACTTGACGGGTTGGGGCTGCAGCCCTCCGTTCTCCATAAGGAATGCCACCACGGCACAGGAGAAAGCCTGTAGGGTCTTCTGTACACACTGGGTGCGCAATTCTCCTTCGTGAAACATTTCACCATAGGATGTGATGATGGAATAGTAGTTGTGGCATATCTCCTGTCCCTGCGTGGAGAGATGTATGCAGATATAGGCGTCCTTGGCCAGATAACGCAACGTGCCTACGTGTGTGTCCTTGAGCAGGTTGTAGGCGTATGCCGGAGTGGTCAGGAAAATGCGGCAGTGGAAGTCGATGCTCACCATGCCGGACTCTATGATGTTGCCGGGGGTGCAGATGAGCATGTCACCTTGTTCCAAGAAGATCTCTTCGTTGTTTATCACGGCATGGCTCTGCCCCTGTTCCACTATCATCAGAATGAAAAGCTCCGTTCTGACGGTCTCGCGCACGCTGTCTACCTGGTGTATGTTGTCCAGCAATATCACTTTGTCGTCCCTGTAGTCCACGACAAGATCCCGGGCTTCCGGAGTGTTCAGGTTGATTGTTTTCATGACACAAAGATACAGAAAACTGTTTGCTTTTGCTGTTTACTTGGTCGTTGTTTTTCTGCCCGGGTAGAACAATGAGGCAAAAAGCAGGAAGAATAGAACAGCATTTTGCGTGAGTGTTGTTGTATTTGCCTACATTGAGCAACGAAATGTCACGCGTTTTATCGTACTTTTCCCGAGGTCTGCGATTTGGAAATGGGCGGGCGTCGTTGCAGGTGTCATGGGGAATGTTTTTTGTGTTGACGGGATTTGGTTCCCGTTCCTGTAGCATCGTCCCGCGCTTTCTGTGGCGATACGGGCCCTGTCTTGCCGTGCGTGGGGATGGGCGCCATGGGATTGGGTGTCCATAAACGGGTTTGTTGACCGGAGAAAACCGGATTATGCGGACGAATGAACCGGTTGTTGCAGGTGAATGAACCGGTTTTCTCGCGCCCCATGATGTGGAGTATCGAACAAGACATGCCGGGACGGGCTGCTCTACTTGCCGAGGCAAGGGTGTTAAATTCCAAGAATAATGGCTTATTCTTTGCTTTTCCCCGTACTTAATCGTACCTTTGCAGGCGGATGAGATACTTTGTGATTGCCGGAGAACCCAGTGGCGACCTGCATGCGGGTCACCTGATGGATGCCATAAGACAGGAGGATGTACAGGCGGAGATACGCTATTGGTATCGTCCCGATCTGGCCTACATGGGCTTCGTCTCCGTGGCTATGCATTTGGGTGCCATATTGCGCGGCATGAAGGAATGCCGGCAGGCCATCGCAGACTTCCGTCCCGACAGGCTGGTGCTTGTGGACTATCCCGGTTTCAATCTGGACATGGCCGCGTGGTTCCGTGGCCATGTGGCGGCGCAGGAAACGGCCGTGGACAGCGGTGCACGTACGCCCAAGGTGGTGTATTATATCCCGCCCAAAGTGTGGGCATGGAAGGAGGGGCGCGTGTCCAGGATGAAACGTTGTGTGGACAGCGTGCTCTGCATCCTGCCGTTCGAGGTGGAATGGTATGCGCGGCGGCACGGCTATCAAGTGGACTACGTGGGCAACCCGACGTTGGACGAGGTGGCGGCATTCCGTCAGACCCTGACGCGTGAAGAAGAGGAACAATGGCGCAGGTCTTTGCTTCTGGACGATGCTCCTGTGCTGGCTCTTATGCCGGGCAGCAGGCGGCAGGAGATCGAACGCAACCTGCCGTTGATGTTGCATGCGGCCGCAGAGGTGGGCGGAGATGTGCAGCTGGTCATTGCCTCGGCGCCCGGTATGTCCGGACACTTCTATGATGGAGTGATGGCGCACGCCTTGGAGGGAAAGGACTATGAGGCTTTCCGCCGGAAGATAGTCCTGGCCCCGTGTCAGGGCAGCCGCAGCAGTTTCCTGTTGCTGCATTGTGCCCGTGCCGCCTTGGTGACCAGCGGTACGGCTACCTTGGAAACTGCCATCATGGGTGTGCCCCAGGTGGTGTGCTATGCCATGAGGTGCGGACGGATGGTGTCGTGGCTGAGACGCTTGGTGCTTAAGGTGCCTTATGTGTCGCTGGTCAATCTGATAGCCGGCCATGAGGTGGTGCCCGAACTGGTGGCCGGAGATCTAACGCCCGCCCGTCTGAGGCATGAGCTCCGGGGCATCCTGCTCGATGATGTCTGCCGTGCACGTCAGAAGGAAGGCTATGCCCGTATGATGTCCATGCTGGGCGAGCCGGGTGCACCGAGGCGCGCCGCCGCCCTGGTGACAGGCAGAATCTGATACATGGCGCCGGGGGCGGGCATGTGCTGTCCGATGGCCTCGGAATGTGGGGACGATGCAAGCGTAGAGATAAATACCAAATGACAACGATATGAACATATTGCAGAGTGTACGCACCAAACTGCACGAGATGTTGAGTTTGGGCGAAGACATGGCTCCCGAGAAAGAGACTATTGCCGCCATAGAGGATGGCGTGGACTTCCATGGAGCGAAGTTGTGGATCCTGATACTGGCTATTTTCGTGGCCTCGCTGGGTCTGAATACCAACAGTGCGGCCGTCATCATCGGCGCCATGCTCATCTCCCCTCTGATGGGACCTATCATCGGCATGGGGCTGGCCGTGGGCATCAACGACTTCCAACTGTTCAAACGTGCTGCCAAAAACTATCTGGTAGCCACTCTCTTCAGTGTGGCTACGGCCACGGTGTACTTCCTGCTGACCCCGCTGGACGACGTTCAGTCCGAACTGTTGGCGCGAACCTCGCCTACGATATATGACGTGGGTATAGCCCTTTGTGGCGGTCTGGCCGGCATAGTGGCGCTGAGCAGTCGCAGCCAGCGTATGGGTAACGTCATCCCCGGCGTGGCCATAGCCACTGCCCTCATGCCTCCACTCTGTACAGTAGGCTTCGGCCTGGGCACGGGCAATTGGCTGTTTGCCCTGGGAGCATTGTACCTGTATCTCATCAACACGATATTCATCTCCCTGGCCACGTTTCTCGGCGTGACTTTCGTCATGCGCTATCCCAAGAAGGTCTTTGTGGACAAGGCCCGCGAACGTCGTGTGAAGCGCATCATTACCTTCATAAGTATAGTCACCATCATACCCAGCATTTTCATAACGTGGCAGATAGTCAAGGAGACGGTCTTCACGAACCGTTGCCAGGAATTCTGTAGGGAGGCGGTGCATTGCAACGAGGCGAGGGTAATATCCCAGGATTTCGACTACAAGAACAAAACGATACGCATGATCCTGCTTGGCGAGTCGGTGGACAGCGCCAAGATAGCCGAGATGCAGGCGCAGTTGCCGCGCTACGGGTTGGACGATGTGACTCTGGATATTGTCCAGGGTACCAACGGTTTGAACGAGGAAAGCGTGCGCGGCATGATATTCAGCGAGAAGAACAAGACGCTGGCCACACAACGGCAACTGGCCGAGGTGGAACGCGAGGCCAAAGCCCTGCGGGACAGCCTGGTGCAATATGTGAATGCAGGGGAGGCGTCACGCATGCTGTTGCCGGAACTGACGGCTCTCTTCCCGGCTGTCTCCTCGGTGTCTACGGGGTGTGGAGTGCATACCTACTGGAATGATTCCGTGATGCAGGACAGTGCCGTGTACGTGGTCGATGTGGAGTTGACGGGGCGTATGAAACCGGATGACGAGGCACGCATGGTGGCATGGCTCGGTACACGTCTGGCGCGCCGCGATGTGAAGGTGAGGGTGCACCAAGGCAGGTAGCCTCATTTTGCACCTATTGCTTCTTGCCCGTCAGTGCTGCCAGCAGGCCGTAATCCGTCATGTCCAGGGACAATGGCGTTATGGCTGCCATGCCGTGGTCTATGGCCCAGTAGTCGGTGTCCGCGGCTTCCGGTTCCAGATTGCGGAATGTGCCGGTGAGGGTATAATGGCTCTTCCCGTCGGCGTCAGTCCCTGCATCGTCCCATTCCGTGTGCCACATGCCCCGTGCCATGCGGCAGACTTTGGCTCCTGCCAGGCGGGGGACTTCGGGAAAGTTGATGTTCAGGCAGCTGTCAGTCGGCAGTCCCTCGCGCAACACCCTGCCTGCCCATTCTTCGATGACCGCGCTGTATGGGGCGAAGTCGCATTCCTTCTTGCTGGTCCTCAGGCTGTAGGCTATGGCTGGAATGCCTTTCATGCAAGCCTCCAGCACGGCACCGACAGTGCCGCTGTAGTGCAGGGATATGGAGGCGTTGTCGCCATGGTTGATGCCGCTGACCACAAGGTCGGGGCTACAAGGCAGCACTTTCTCAAGGGCTATCTTTACGCAATCCACCGGTGTGCCCGAGCATGAATATACACCGGGTTCCACCTGCTCCACGTGCACTGGCAAGCGGCTTGTGATGGCACATCCCGCGCCGCTGCGCGCACTGTCCGGAGCCACCACGATGGTGTCTCCGAATGTTCTCATGATCTCTGTCAGGGCACGTATGCCCTGCGCCTTGTAACCGTCGTCGTTGGTGATCAGAATGGTGGGTCTGGTGTTCATGTCGTGTTTGTCTCGGTTTGAAATGTTTGTGCAAAGGTAATGCTTTTGAGTTTTTAACACAAGAATTATGGGGCTTTTGACGTTTTTTTAGTATCTTTGTGCGCGAAGACATACAGGACTTAAGGTCTTATATAAGCAGATGAGTAAAATAATTGCATTGGCCAACCAGAAGGGTGGTGTGGGAAAGACCACCACGAGCATGAACCTTGCCGCATCCTTGGCCGCATTGGAAAAGAAAGTATTGTTGATAGATGCCGACCCTCAGGCCAACGCATCCAGTGGCCTGGGCGTGGATAGCGCGCAGGTGGATTGCACGATATACAATTGCCTGATTGATGGAGTGGACGTCCACGAGGCAGTATATAGCACCGATGTGGAAAACCTGGACATCATCCCCAGCCATATAGACTTGGTGGGCGCCGAGATAGAGATGCTCAACCGGAAGAACCGTGAACGCATACTGTTGAACCTGCTGCAACCGATAGCTTCGGACTATGACTATGTGCTCATCGACTGCAGTCCGTCGCTGGGACTCATTACGGTGAATGCACTTACGGCCGCCGACAGTGTCATCATTCCTGTGCAGTGCGAGTACTTTGCATTGGAGGGCATCAGCAAATTGCTGAATACGATAAAGATTATCAAGGCCAAGCTCAATCCGCACCTGGAAATAGAGGGCTTTCTGCTGACGATGTATGACAGCCGCCTGCGCTTGGCCAATCAGATATACGACGAAGTGAAGCGTCATTTCCGTGAACTGGTGTTCCGTACGGTAATACAGCGTAATGTAAAGCTGTCCGAGGCACCCAGTCATGGCCTGCCTGTCCTGCATTATGATGTAGACTCGGCCGGTGCGCGCAACCACCTGGCTTTGGCACAGGAGATTATTGAGAAAAACGAGAAGAAACAATGACTGTGAAGAAAAGATATGCGGCCTTGGGCCGAGGTTTGGATGCCCTCATAAGCACGGAGAAGGTGAACACGGCAGGGTCTGGCAGCATAAACGAGATATCCGTATCGCGTATCATGCCTAATCCAAATCAGCCACGCAGGGAGTTTGACCCGGTTGCCCTGCAGGAACTGGCCGACAGCATACGCGAGATAGGCATAGTGCAACCCATCACACTGCGTGATCAGGGCGATGGCACCTACCTTATCATTGCCGGGGAGCGCCGTTGGAGGGCCAGCCAGATAGCAGGGCTTGCCAGCATACCGGCATACATACGCACCGTGGATGACGAGAATATGATGGAGATGGCCCTGATAGAGAACATCCAGCGTGAGGACCTGAACGCTCTGGAGATAGCGTTGGCCTATCAGCATCTGTTGGAGCAGTACGGCCTTACACAGGACCGTCTCTCGGAGCGTGTGGGCAAGAACCGCAGCACGATAGCCAACTATCTGCGCCTGCTAAAGCTTCCGGCTACCATACAGATGGGGTTGAAGAACCGTCGCTTGGAAATGGGGCATGCACGTGCCTTGCTGGCCATAGACGACCCGAAACTGCAGATCCGCGCCTATAACGAAATCCTGTCACAAGGACTCAGTGTCCACAAGGTGGAGGATATGGTGAAGGAACTGTCCGAGGGTGGGGCGGTGAAAACAGCCACAGGGCGTCTTGAGGGTCGCACGGCCAAGGACGGCAAGGAATATGACATACTGAGGGAAAGCCTCTCGGGCTTCTTCCATACCAAGGTACAGCTCACCTGTTCCGACAAGGGTAAAGGCAAGATTGTCATACCCTTTGCCAACGAACGCGAGATGGAACGTATCATTGAAATACTGGACAGGCTGAAGTGAGCGCAAGAGGACTATATCGTGTTGTAGCTTTGCTGGCAGTCTGGCTCGCTTGTTCTTGCGGATGGGGCGGTGTGTCCATGGCATGTGGAGTATGCGTGCCGGACAGTGTCGCCCCGATAGCGGAGGAGGCTGACACGTTGTTGAAGACAGTGCCGGAGGATACGCTGCGAGTGCCTCATTCCCGTATGCGTCGCGAACGGGGGGCTGCGGCCGCACACGATTCCCTTGCCGTGGTGCGCGATTCTGCAACGGTGATCTATGCGGATTCGTTGCAGCATGCCATGGAAGATACATTGGAGCTGGCGCGTTTCAACGATTGGAAGCCCGACCCCATACGCGCCATGTGGCTGGGCATGGTTTTCCCCGGAGGCGGACAGATATATAACCGCAAGTATTGGAAGCTGCCGTTTGTCTATGGCGGTGTGCTCGGTTGTGTCTATGCTGTCAGTTGGAACGCTCAGATGCTGCGTGACTACTCGCAAGCCTATCAGGACATTACGGATAACGACCCCACGACCAACAGCTATCTGGAGATGTTGCCCTTGGGCTATAACATAGCGGGGCGTGAGGAGCACTTCAAGACGGTGTTCAAACGCAAAAAAGACTTCTACCGCCGTTACCGCGACCTCAGCATCTTCTGTATCGCTGGTGTGTATCTCCTCAGTATCGTGGACGCATATGTGGATGCCGAGCTCAGCACGTTTGACATAGGTCCCGACCTGTCGCTGAACATATCGCCCACCATGATATCGTCCGGTGCCAGATACGCTCCCGGACTTCCCGGCACCAGCCCGGGCATAGCATTACATTTGACATACTAACGCGTAACACAATGAAAAAATACTTGACCGTTCAGAAAAGACTCCTGTCAGTGCTGGCACTATGCTTGTGCTCTTGCATGGCATTTGCCCAAGGCAGCCTAACCGTAGTAGACGACAATACCGGCAAGGAGGAAACCATATCGCTGCCTGAGGGCATGCTGGATGCGGAAATAGACAGCATGATGCGCCAGTGGTGTGCCCGCACCTACCTGACATATGACAGTGCGTCCTGCGAGAGCACGGGCGAGGACATAGCATGTACGGAGGAGGAGTACATACGTCGCTTGCAAAATCTCCCCAATGTGATAGAGATGCCGTACAATACCGTGGTGCGCAAGTTCATAGACCAATACACGCAGAGACTGCGTCGCAGTGTGGCCATGATGCTTGGGGCGAGCAACTTCTACATACCCATCTTTGAGGATGCCCTTGAGGCATATCAGCTGCCTATGGAACTGAAGTACCTGCCCGTGATAGAGAGCGCTTTGAACCCCTGTGCCACCAGTCGTGCGGGTGCGGGAGGTCTGTGGCAGTTCATGCCAACCACAGGAAAGCGTTACGACCTTGAGATAACGAGCCTCATAGATGAACGGCGCGACCCTGTCAAGTCCAGTTATGCGGCAGCCCGCATGTTGAAGGGGCTATATGAGATATTCGGCGACTGGACTTTGGTCATCGCGTCATACAATTGTGGCCCGGGTAACGTGAGCAAGGCCATAAAGCGTGCGGGTGGTGAGCATGATTACTGGAAGATATATCACTACCTTCCGCAGGAGACACAGGGCTATGTCCCGGCGTTCATCGCTGCCAACTATGTGATGAACTACTATTGCGAGCATAATATCTGTCCTGCCTCCACACGTCTGCCCATGGGCACGGATACCATAGTGGTGACAAGGGATGTGTATATGGAACAGATAAGCGAAGTGTGCAATATCCAGTTGGAGGAGCTGAAGGCGCTCAATCCGCAGTATCGGACTTCCAAGATCCCCGGTGCGGCGCGTCCATGCATACTTCGCATGCCTTTGGACATGATACATAGGTTCATAGAGAGCGGAGACTCTGTGTATGAGCACCGGCTCTCCGAACTGTCTACGCGTAGGGCTGTGGTGGAGGTACAGACACACACCGCTGCCAAGGCTTCGACTGCCGGGCGGAAGACGGTGAGGGTGAAGAAAGGCGACACGCTTGGGTCCATTGCCAAGCGCAATCACACCACGGTGGCCAAGCTCAAGCGCCTGAACGGCCTCAGAAGCGACGCCCTCAGGATAGACCAAAAGCTGAGGGTGAGGTAACCAACGGCGGCGGAGACCTGTTAAAGTAAATAAAGGAGGAGCATTATGGATGACGAAAGGATGATACAGGAAGCCTATAAGCGTCTCATCGACACTTATCTGGCATCTCCACACCGCAAGAAGGTGGATATTATAAATAAGGCCTTTAATTTTGCCAAACATGCTCACCAGGGAGTGAGGCGTTTGTCAGGCGAGCCATACATCATGCATCCGCTTGCTGTAGCACAGATTGTGTGCGAGGAAATAGGGCTTGGCAGTACCAGCATCTGTTCCGCCCTGTTGCATGACGTGGTGGAGGACACGGACTATACCGTGGAGGACATACGCAACATCTTCGGTCCCAAGATAGCCCAGATAGTGGACGGAGTGACCAAGATCAGCGGCGGTATCTTCGGAAGCCAGGCATCGGCACAGGCCGAGACATTCAAGAAGTTGCTCCTGACCATGAGTGACGACATCCGCGTCATCCTCATCAAGATCAGCGACCGTCTGCACAACATGCGCACCCTTGGCAGTCAGTTGCCGGCCAAGCAGTATAAGATAACCGGCGAGACGCTGTATATCTATGCTCCCCTGGCCAACAGACTTGGCTTGAACAAAATTAAGGAGGAGCTGGAAGACCTGTCTTTCCGCTACGAGCATCCGGAACAGTATGCTGCCATCCGCGAACGTCTGGCCGAGGTGAGCGGGCATCTGCAGGAGGTGTTTGACGACTTTACGGCTCCCATACGCGAAAAACTGGACCAGACGGGCCTGAAATACGAAATAAAGGCCCGCATAAAATCACCCTACAGTATATGGTGCAAGATGCAGAACAAGGGCGTGACCTTCGAGGAAGTCTACGACATCCTGGCTGCCCGTATCATATTCGAGGGCAACGGTGTCAATGAGGACGAGATTGAGGAATGCTGGCGCATCTATACCACCGCCACCAAGATATATCGTGCACATCCTGAACGCTTGCGCGAATGGTTGACGCATCCCAAGCCTAACGGGTATCAGGCTCTGCAAACCACGCTGATGAGCCATCGGGGAATGTGGATAGAGTTGCAGATACGTTCCCGTCGTATGGACGACATCGCCGAGCAGGGGTTTGCCGCGCATTGGAAGTATAAGGATGGCGACAAAAGCCAGCAGGCGAGCGAAACGCAACTGGATCACTGGCTGGCCACCATCAAGGAGATATTGGACGATCCTCAGCCCAATGCCATGGACTTCCTGGATGTCATAAAACTGAACCTCTATGCCAGCGAGATATTTGTGGTAACGCCAAAGGGAGAGTTCAAGACCATGCCGTCGGGATGTACCGTACTTGATTTTGCCTTCAGCGTGCATTCCACCCTGGGCTCACATTGCATCGGTGCCAAGGTCAACCACAAACTTGTGCCGTTGTCGCACCGGTTGGAGAGTGGTGACCAGGTGGAAATACTTACAGGGCGTAATGTGCAGGTAACTTCGGAGTGGTTGCAGTATGCCACCACAGCCAAGGCACAGACCAAAATCCAAGCCATACTGCGTCGTCAGCAACGCTTGATGCATAAGGATGGTGAAGAGATGCTCCTGGCCTTCCTGCGTGAGAATGGACTCCAGGCAGACAGTAGTGTGCAGGATCGTTTGTGTGCAATACATCATGTGTCTACGCGTGAACAATTATATTACAACATTGCTTCGCGTACTATTATATTGGGAGATGGCGATGTGCAGCAATTGAACAAACGCCGTACCAAGGGGAAGTGGCGCCGTTTCATACCATTCCTCAAGGATGGTGAGGTGGATGTGCATGCCAATGTGACCGGGCAGGATTCTGCTTCTTCCGATGTTGCAACGCAACAGCCGCTTCAAGGGCATACCCCGGTATTCATGGAGCAACTGGACAAAAAGAAACCTTTGCTCATCAACGAGGACACCATATCACGTTATTTGATCTGCGGACATTGCCATCCTATTCCAGGGGATGACATATTGGCATATCAGGATTCCAAGGGCTATGTTACCATCCACAAACGTCAGTGTGCAAGTGTGGAACGCATCAAGGCCATTGACGGAAACAATATCCTGGCTGCCAAGTGGGACACACACAAGGTGTTGTATTTCCATGCCGTACTGCATGTTGAAGGCATAGACCGCGTAGGGGTGCTGTATCAGATGACAGGCATATTGTCGCAGCAGATGAATGTGAACATATCCAGCATCAACGTACAGACTAACCAAGGCATCTTTGTGGCGGACATTGGTATGGAGGTGCACGACCTGCAGGATTTGCAGGACATTATAAAGGACCTTAAGAAAATAAAGGAAATAGAAAAGGTGGCACGAACGGACTGCTAACTCGGAATACAGGGGCTGGCAGCACGGTATAATTCTAAATCAGATGAAGACATTGCGTAGAATTCTCAAGATCCTCGGTATAGCCCTGTTGTCGGTGCTTGTTTTAATAGTCATAGCTGCCCTATTGGCCAAATACGTGTTTTGGGAACAACTGGTAGAGCACGCTATGGATTATTCCGAACGTATGGAATTGCTCCATACGTGTCGTCCTTACGAAAAGGACACCGTGGAATATACTTTCACATATAAGGCAGACTCTGCTTGGGCCAAACGTACAAGGGAGTATTTCCAATTGGATACCTTGTTCTCGGACGAGGATGATACGTGGACGCGAACGCTTGCCGTGGCACGCTTCGTTTCACGAAGCATTCCGCACGCTAATCAGACCGTGTATCCTGCCCAAAGTAATGCTATTGCCCTGTGGGAGTATACGCTCAACGTGGAGCCTGCCTTCAATTGCAGGTTACACTCCATCATGCTCCATGAGATGCTGTTGTCATTGGGCATAACCAACCGTTTTGTCACTTGCCAGCCTTTTGAGGATACCGGAAATGACTGCCATGTGGTCAATGTCGTGTGGTTGCCGGAATACCATAAGTGGGCTATGATAGACTCCGACATGCGTGCTTGGGCAACAGTTCCGGATGCCGGTGGGGCAGATGACGATATTCCACTGTCCTTGCAGGAAATGAGGGCGATGTACGTGGCAGGCCGTCCCGTGGAGTTCCATGATTTGCTGGGAGAACAGCGTGATTTTGTCGGCTATAAGGTCTATTGGTCCAAGAATCTCTATTGGTTTGAGTGCTGGGAGGACACCGGTTACGACCGTGAGACGCTCTCTGAATCCGGAGAATGGAACTTCACCGGCACTCCAGACCGCGGACGTGTGGTGGTGCTTGTGCCACCGGGCTTCAGTAACAAATTCATACATCAGGAATGTTCTGCCATCACCACCGATGATGCCGGGTTTTGGGCCGCTCCCGTGCAATAGGCTTTCGTGGAGTGCAGCAAACACACCTTAAGGTATTAAGATAGGTATCGGGAATGGACATGCGCATGAAGTATTGTCCATTCCCGATACCCGCTTTTTGTTTTGTATGCTGGCTACGTCTCTCCCTCTTATAAGCATTGCGTATTATACCAAGTCATCAAGCTCCTTGCGCAGGGCAACCAGTTCCTTACGCAGGTTTTGCAACTCGTCGATGATTGTGGATGTGTCGTTGGCAGCCTTCTTGTTGCGCGACAGCACATCCTTTGCCGCCTTAATTTTCATGCCTTTTACCTTCAACAGGTTGTGGACTACACGTATTTCGTCTATGTCGGCCTGCGTGTATTGGCGGACATTGTTGCTGTTCTTCTTGGGATGGATGGTGGGAAACTCCTTCTCCCAGTAGCGCAGCAGCGATTCGGCAACGTTGAACTGGGCTGCTACTTCCGAGATACTGTAATATAGTTTAAGGCTATTGTTGCTGTTGAGGCTCATATTGTTTTGTGCGGACTTCGCATTGGCTTACCCTTAGGGTAAATAGTCGTGTAAATCTTTGCAAAGTTAGTCAAAAGGGAGTATCTTTGCAAAGATTTACGGGAGAAAGTACGCTCCTGCAATCAAAAAGGCATGGTAGAAAACAAAAGACACTTAATAAGACATGATGACAGCAAACGAAATCCGCGACTCATACAAGAAGTACTTTGAGTCCAAGGGACACTTGATTGTACCGTCAGCCCCGATGGTCATCAAGGACGACCCTACGCTGATGTTCACCAATGCAGGCATGAACCAGTGGAAAGACATAATCCTGGGCACACGCGATCCCGAGCCGCGCCGCCGCGCCGACACGCAGAAGTGTCTTCGCGTCAGCGGTAAGCACAATGATCTGGAGGAGGTGGGACACGATACCTACCACCATACGATGTTCGAGATGCTGGGTAACTGGAGTTTTGGCGATTACTTCAAGGAGGGCGCCATCGATATGGCGTGGGAATATCTGGTGGATGTTCTGAAACTGAATCCCGCCGACCTCTATGTCACCGTCTTCGAGGGCGATGCCAAGGAGAACCTCTCACGTGATGATGAGGCTGCCGGCTTCTGGCTGAAGCATGTGCCTGCCGACCATATCATCAACGGCAATAAGCATGACAACTTCTGGGAGATGGGTGATACAGGCCCATGCGGTCCCTGCTCCGAGATACATCTGGACAGCCGCACCGCCGAGCAGAAGGCTCTGGTGCCCGGCCGCGAACTGGTCAACAAGGACGATCCGCAGGTCATAGAGATATGGAACATCGTCTTTATGCAGTTCGAGCGCAAGGCCGACGGTCACCTGGAGCCCCTCTCCATGAACGTTATAGACACGGGCATGGGCTTCGAGCGTCTCGTCCGCGCCATCCAGGGAAAGCAGTCCAACTATGACACCGACATCTTCCAGCCCATCATCAAGGCTTTGGGCGACAAGGCCGGCGTCACCTACGGACAGGACGAGAAGACCGACATCGCCATGCGCGTCATTGTGGACCATCTGCGCGCCATATCCTTCAGCATAGCGGACGGGCAACTGCCATCCAATGCCAAGGCCGGTTATGTTATCCGCCGCATACTGCGTCGTGCCGTGCGTTACGGCTACACTTTCCTGGGACAGAAGCAGGCATTCATATACACCTTGGTGCCCACGCTGGCACAGGAGATGGGCGGCGCCTTCCCTGAGTTGGTGGCACAGAAGGATTTTATCATGAAAGTGATGAAGGAGGAGGAGGACAGTTTCCTACGCACGCTGGAGAACGGCATACGTCTGCTCAACGGTGTGATGGAGGAGAGCCGTGCTGCCGGTAGCACCGAGATTGCGGGCGAGAAGGCATTCACCCTGTTCGACACCTTTGGCTTCCCTCTGGATCTGACCGAACTGATCTGCCGCGAGAACGGCATGACCGTGGACGAGGCGGGCTTCAATACCGAGATGGAGAAGCAGAAAGCCCGTGCCCGCAACGCCGCACAGGTGGAGATGGGCGACTGGCACATCGTTGGCGAGACCGATGCCGCAGCAGGCGAGGAGCTCAGCACTTTCGTGGGTTATGACTATACCGAATACAGTTGCCGCATCCTCAAGTACCGCGAGGTGAAGCAGAAGAAGGGCGTGGTCTACGAGGCCATACTCAACCAGACCCCCTTCTATGGAGAGATGGGTGGCGAGGTAGGCGACAGCGGTGTCCTGGTCAACGACGAGGAGACCATCAAGGTGTTGGACACCAAGAAGGAGAACGGTGTGTCCGTGCATCTGCTGGAGCGCATTCCGGCACATCCCGAGGCCGAGTTCATGGCCTGCGTTGATGTGGATCGCCGCCGTGCCACCGAGGCCAACCATACCTGTACCCACCTGCTGGACGAGGCACTGCGCACCGTTCTAGGAACTCACGTGGAGCAGAAGGGTTCACTGGTGACCCCGGACTATCTGCGCTTCGACTTCTCGCATTTCGAGAAGGTTACACCCGAGCAACTGCGCGAGGTGGAGCACATTGTGAACGAGCGCATCCGTGAGGACCTGCCTTTGCAGGAGTATCGAGACACTCCGATGGAGGAGGCCAAAAAACTCGGTGCCATAGCCCTCTTCGGCGAGAAATATGGCGACAAGGTGCGTGTGGTTCAGTTTGGCAGCAGCATAGAGTTCTGTGGCGGTTGTCATGCACAGAGCACGGGTCGCATAGGTATGATGCGTATTGTCAGCGAAAGCAGCGTAGCCGCCGGCGTGCGCCGTATAGAGGCTGTTACCGGCAAGGCAGTGGAAGCTATGATGGACAAGCAGCAGGACTTGGTGGCAGACTTGCGTGCCATGTTCAACAACGTTCCCGACCTCATTTCCACAGTCCGCAAGGCCATCGATGACAATGCCGGACTCCGTCGTCAGGTGGACGAATACAAGGCCCAGCGTGCCCTGCAGTTCAAGGCCGAGCTTATAGAGAAGGCCCGCGACATCAACGGTATGAAGGTTATTTCCGGCATCATCCTGGTGGATGCCCAGGCAGCCAAAGACATTGCCTTCCAGCTGCGTGGTCAGTTCTCCGAGAATCTGGTGGTAGTCATCGGTGCCATCTTCGACGAAAAGCCTTCACTCACCGTATGCTTCTCCGATGACCTCGTGGCCAATGGTCTGAATGCAGGTGCTCTGGTTCGTGAAGCCGGCCGCCTAATCAAGGGTGGTGGTGGTGGCCAGCCACACTTCGCTACGGCCGGTGGCAAGGATCCCGAGGGCATCCTCTCCGCAGTGGAGAAGGTCGTGGATCTGGTGACTGGCAAGTAAGGGTTCTTTATCCTCCCTCCGAGGATCTGCCTCTTTCCCCATGTGGGAATAATAATAAGGTGCACAAGCCCATTCGGTTTTGTGCACCTTATTATATATACGCGTGCGTGTACGCGATGTGGTGTTCCCACGTGTCGGGGTGGGAGAGATGGTGTCGGTGTGGGATTACCGTTTGCTCATGACGGAGTTGGTGACCATGACGGTGCTGACCAGCTTGCCTGTGGAGGTGAATACCTGCACCTGCCATACGTGGCTGGAGCGCCCCAAGTGTATGGGGGTGGCCACGCCCCGGACTGTGTCGCCATCGTGTGCGCTGGAGACGTGGTTGCCCGATATCTGCATGCCTACGGCCATTTCGCCAGGTTTGCAGGCTATCATGCTGCCCAGTCCGGCCAATGTCTCGGCCAGGGCCAGGGAGGCACCGCCTGCCAGGATGCCGAACGGCTGGCGTGTACGCTTGTCTACTGGCATGGTGGCCTCCACGCGTTGTGGGCTGGCATAGGTGTATTGCATGCCAAGGGTACCCATCAGGGTGTTCTTGTTCTGGGCGTTCAGTACGTCCACGGGCACCTCTTCCGTGTCCTCGTGTTTCTCTTGCTCCTCCTCGAAGGCCTGTTCTATGGCTATGGCCGCGCCGTCCTCGTCGTTGGACAGAGTGGTGTAGTCGGCACAACGCTTGACTTCCTCCGGGGCATTGGCCATGGCTATGCCCACGCCGGCCATCTGCAACATGTTGATGTCCGCGCGGCCGTCGCCGAAGGCTATCACCTCGTCCATATTGATGCCCATCTTCTGCACCAAGGCACTCATGGCATGGCTCTTGCCCACCTGATAGCCTACGATTTCCAGGTAGTAGGGATTGGACAGGATGGTGTCCACCACACCGTTGAGGTGACGTTGCAGATGACTGTCTATGCCGTTGAGCATCTGCTGGTTATCATTCACCAGTATAACCTCGGTGGGCCATGTCGCCTTGTCGTCGCCCAGGTCCGCCATAGCCTCTGAGATGCTGTCGACCTGACGCAGGGACATGTTGTTCATCTGAGCCTCGTCCACGATATGTGGGTTCTCTATGTCGGTGGCCACCACCTCGTCGCCGTCGTAGTAGGCCAGGACGCATCCGCTACGCTGCACCTGTTTCTCCAGGTAGGGCACCAGGCGTGGGTCTATGGCGCGCTCGAAGATGACTTTTCCCGTACTGGCCTCCAGCACCTTGGCACCGTTGTAGCTGATGATGAAACCGTCGTTGAAGTCCAGGTCTATGGCCTTGGCATAGGGCAGTACGCCTGAGGTTGGGCGGCCTGAGGCCAAGGCTATGCGTACGCCGTTCTGCTGTACTTTTTTGAGGGTCTTTATGGTGCGTTCGCTAATTTCACGGCTGCTGTTGAGCAATGTGCCGTCGACGTCAAGTACAAGAAGTTTGAAGTTCATAATGTGTATGCGTGTATCTGTTAAAGTGGTTAGACCAATGTGTGTTCGTGTTGCCCCCGGCGGGTGCGTGCCCGCGTTATTGCCCGCGAGATAGGGATAGGCATGACAAATATAATGAAAATAATGATAAGGCGCAAACGCAGTCCCGGGTGTTTTTGTTTATTTTAACCAAAATAGACTGTACCGTGCAATGATGGCGCAGGTCACGTACGTAAAGGCTTCTGCTCACTCCTCCAATAGGGCACTGGATTTCTCAAAGTTGTTTAGTCATCAGATTCGTTGGATGGCAACCGTGTTGGCGAAGACATGGAGGGATATGTCGGGACGTCATTGGAAACAAGACTGCGTATAGAATGGCTAAACGCTGGAGAAGACGATAGTAAACTCATCAGACTCCTATTGCAGATCTGATGAGGGGCTTGGTCCAAGCCCTTCGGAGCAATGATGAGGGGCCTTTGGAGGGTTGGCAGGTGCGCCGTGGGGACGTGGTTGTATATTCTGAAATTTACGCTTCTATATTCCAGTATATGCAAGCATATATTCTGAAATATGCGGATATATATTTCGGAATATGAAATGCGGAGTCCGTGGGAACACTCATGCCGTCTCGGTCTGCTCCTCGGGCCAGTTCACGAGGTAGACGTGTCCGGTGGCGCGGGTGATGGCCGTGTAGAGCCAGCGGATGTAGTCTTCGGTGAGCATATCCTCGGTCATGTATCCCTGGTCTATATAGACATCCTCCCATTGTCCGCCCTGAGCCTTGTGGCATGTGATGGCATAGGCGTACTTGATTTGCAAGGCACCGTAGTGGCGATCTTCCTTCACTGACTTGTAGAGATCGCGTTTGTTGCGCAGTTCGGGATAATCCTCGCAGACACGAAGGAAGAGCTGTTGCTGTTGCTCGCGTGTGAGAGCGGGGGCTTCGGACTGCAGCGTGTCCAAGAGAATCACCGTGTCCAGTTCCGTGACTGTGGAAGGGGTGGGGAGGGACGAAGCCGATGTGCTTCCTGTGGCGTTGGCACTGTCCTGCTCTTCTTCCTCGGCCGGAGCGTCGGTGTGGTCGGTAAGGCGAAGTGTGGCGTCGGCGAAACGGAAGCCGTACATTTCCCGTTCGTGCCTGACCCTCAGCACCACGGCCATCTCGCCGTTGGCTATCAGATCCTTGCCATTCAGATACTTGTTTTTGGCCACCATCACCATGTCGCCGCCTCCCAGTTCGCACTCATAGTCGAGGATGCGGTTGCGTATGCCCATGTTGTAGATATTGGCGCGTTTGTTGCTGCGGGTGATAACGATGGTACCTTCCTTGCCGCAACGGCGGTAGCTCTGTTCCAGACTCTCTGTCAGTTCGTTACCTGGCACTATATGCACATCGGGGAAGGATATCCGCATGAGGGGACATCTCCCGCCCTGACACAGGCAGAGGCGCAATTGGGTGGCGTTCCACAATATGCCGGAGGAATCTACCTGGCGCACCACCTGTGTCAGTTCGGCCTCCATCACCTCCAGCCCATATCCGCCGAGTGCGCGGGCATCCAGTGCGGGAGAGAGTAGCTCGCCTACAGGGGGAAGCTGTGCTGTGTCGCCAATCAGTATCATGCGGCAGCCCTGGCACGAGTAGACGAAGTGCACCAGATCGTCCAGCAGTCGCCCTTCGCCGAAGATGCTGCCCGACAGCCCTTCGTTGGCAATCATCGAGGCTTCGTCCACGATGTACAGAGTGTGCGCCCTCAGGTTGGGGGCTGCGGTGAAATGCTCGTCGCCGAAGGTCTTTTGGCGGTATATCTGACGATGTATGGTGCAGGCCGGCGTCTCTGCATAGGCGCCCATCACCTTGGCCGCACGCCCTGTGGGAGCGAGCAGCACCACACGCTGATGGAGCATTTTCAGCGTCTTCACCAAGGCTCCTGTCAGTGAGGTCTTGCCTGTTCCCGCATATCCCTTGAGCAGGAACAACCTCTCGTCGCTGCGCGTAAGCAGAAAGTCGCACCACTGTTCTATCACGCTTTCTTGCTCTTTTGTCGGGATGTGAGCGAAGTTTTCCCGTATCAATGCCCCTAAATCCTCGCTTATCATAAATCTTTTACCAAAAAGGAGATAGTTTTGCCGTCAGTTTGTCGTTAGTTGAATTCTTTTTGTTAACTTTGCGATGCGAAATTATAAAATAATAACGGAATAACGACATGAGAAAGGGAATTAATGCAGTTTTGACTGTGTGTGTAGTGCTCTTGGCCGTGATATGCTGGCGCAGTATTCAGGACGACATCAACTTCGACAAGGATGTCAGTTACCGTGAGGCTCAGGTAAAGGCACGCCTCATGCAGATCAAGGACTTGGAGGAGGCCTACAAGCAGCAGAATGTGGAAGGTGCTTATTGCGCAAATTGGGATGTGCTGACCGCATTTGCCAAGAATGGCAAGCTGCCTGTGGTGATCAAGGAAGGCGTACTGAGTGACGAGCAGATGGAGAAGGGCTTGACCGAAGCCAAGGCAGCTGTCATTATCAATAGCGGTGACGAGAAGGCCATCGCCGAGTACAAGTTGCAGGGTTTCCGCCGCGATACTGCGTGGGTGTCTCTTGCAGACAGCCTCTACAAGGGCATGAACCTGAACCTCGACTCCATACGCTATATTCCTTTTGCCGAGGGTGATACATTTGAAATTGTCGCAGTCCCCAACACCACCAAGAGCGGTGCCATCATCCAGGTGATGGAGTGCAACGCTCCCATAGCCAGCTATCTGAAGGGCATGGGCAAGTTGGGCGACCGTATGATCGCCAATCGCACTCTCGAGGCCGACAAGATGGGTAATTATGCAGGCCTGAAGATTGGTGAGGCCGGTAATGGCTGGAACAACAATGCCGGTAACTGGGAATAAATCTTTTTTGAACTATAGTCTATCCATCCGTCACTGTACGGATGGATTTTCTTTTCTTGTATATAGCATTGGCTCGGGCCAGTTGCTGTTGCAGGAGAGCCTGCGGTGCAACGAGGGGGAATCCATGGCAGATGCACTGGAGCGTGGCCTCTTGTTGCCTCGAGTCAGTGGCAGGCAATATGAGCGCGTGACGCTCTTCTCTACTTCGCCTGGCACACGCGTGCCCTTGGATGAGTTTCGCCGCGAGGACATGCTGGCTGTCTATCGTCTGACCTTCACCGGCATGTCTCCGCGTCCCGAGGATATGCGCTATCAGGTGTTGCCCGGGCTGGATGTGGTGGAAATCTTCCCCATGTCGCCTGCAATTGTGGAAGCCTTGCACCGCCACTATCCCAGTGCACAGGTTCAAGGGCTGTATGGAACCATGCTCAGCAATGTGGCCGACATGCAACAGGGCAGTACACGTCCCGTCAGTGTCCACGCCATAGTGCTGGAAGGCGGAGGTGTGATGATTGCTGTGTTGCGCCAGGGGCGCCTGCATTTTGCCAACGTGTTCCGTGCTACGGCCAATGCCGATAAGCTCTATTTCCTTCTGTACGTCTGGAAGACCCTTGGAATGGATGCTCTGTACGATTCCTGTACGCTGTACAATGCGGATGAGGAATTGTACGATGAGGTGCGACAGTATCTGGCACAGGTGGAAATGCGCAAGCTCAATTGCTGACGCGAGTGACTATTTGGTTCTGTCTGCGTCATTTCCCTCCTCCCGTCATACACCGGTAGACATATACATTACATATATAATACATATTGCCCATGCGTGTTATAACAGGCAAATACAAGGGGCGCCATTTCGATATCCCCCGTACCTTCAAGGCACGTCCTACTACGGACTTTGCCAAGGAAAATCTTTTCAACGTGCTTAATGCCTATGTGGATTGGGACGAGGCTCCCGCAGCCCTCGACCTTTTTGCCGGTACGGGTAGTATCACGTTGGAATTGCTTTCTCGCGGTTGTTCCCGTGTGGTATGTATAGAGAAGGAGCCGTTGCATTATCGCTTTATCAAGGAGTTTTTGGACAAGTTGCAGGACCTCTCGGCTATTCCCATCAAAGGAGATGTCTTCAAGTATTTGAGTCAGTGCCGTGAGACTTTCGACTTCATTTTTGCCGATCCTCCGTATGTCCTCAAGGAGATTGCCGACCTTCCTGACATGATCCTCGAGCGAAACCTCTTGCACGATGGGGGCATCTTCGTTCTTGAACACGGCAAGGACCATGATTTTTCCTGCCATCCTCGTTTCTTGGAGCACCGCCAGTACGGCAGCGTCAATTTCTCTTTCTTCAGATGAAGCGTGGGCAGTTGTCTGCTCCCAAGTGTCGTTATGCCTCTTTAGCCAAGTAATCTGATATCACTTAATAAAAGGTCTTATGAGGAAAAGCTTTCTCTTGTTCTGCCTATTCGTATGCTGTATCGCGATGGGTGCTGTAAATAGTCCCGAGTTTTCCACTGCGGGTTTTTACCAATTGTCTGGCACTGGACGCGAGGTGTTCTCCATGAACCCGGCCTGGCGCTTCCATAAAGGCGATGTGCAAGGCGCCGAGGCGCGTTCCTTTGATGATAGCCAGTGGACGGTGGTGTCGCTGCCGCATGGCATAGATTATCTGCCTACGGAGGCCAGCGGTTGCATCAATTACCAAGGTGAGGTATGGTATCGCAAGCATTTCATGCCTGATGCCAGGCTGCAAGGCAGGAAAATGTTCCTGCACTTCGAGGCCATCATGGGCAAGAGCCGCGTCTATCTGAATGGCCAGCTGCTGTGCGAACCCTTCGGTGGCTATCTGCCTGTGGTGGTGGATGTGACTGATTTTGTGGACTGGACATCGGAGAACGTCGTCGCTGTGTGGACCGACAACAGTAACGATCCTCTTTATCCTCCAGGCAAGCCACAGGACATGCTTGACTTCACCTATTTCGGTGGCATCTATCGCGATTGTTGGCTGGTGGCGCACGGCCATACATATATAACAGATCCCAACCACGAGGATGTGACGGCAGGTGGAGGGCTGTTTGTCTCCTATGGCAATGTAAGTGAGGCATCGGCACAGGTGATGCTGAAACTGCATGTGCGCAATGAAAAGGATCGGAAGTTCTCCGGTGAGGTGGAATACGAACTGATGCAGTCAGACGGCAAACGGGCAGCCCTGGTGAGACAGCGCTTTACGGCTTCTGCCGCAAAGGCCGTGACATTGGAAAAGTGCATCACCCTGAAGCAGCCGCGTCTGTGGTCGCCCGAGGAACCTCAACTCTACAACCTCCTCGTACGTATCCGCGATGCGAAAGGACGTGTGGTCGACGGCTATCGTCAGCGCATAGGCATACGCAGCATAGAATTCAAGGGGGAAGACGGCTTTTGGCTGAATGGCAAGCCCTATGAATATCCCTTGATAGGTGCCAACAGACATCAGGACTTTGCCGTGCTTGGCAATGCTGTGCCCAATAGTTTGCACTGGCGCGATGCTAAGAAGTTGCGAGACGCAGGCCTGAAGGTCATACGCAACGCCCATTGCCCGCAGGACCCCGCTTTCATGGATGCATGTGACGAGTTGGGATTGTTCATGATAGACAACACCCCGGGGTGGCAGTTCTGGAATCCCGACACTATCTTTGCACAGCGTGTCTATAATGATATACGTAATCTGGTACGCCGCGACCGCAACCGTGCCTGCCTGTGGATGTGGGAGCCCATCCTCAACGAGACCCACTATCCAGAGGATTTTGCCCGCCGTGCACTGGATATAGTCTATGAGGAGTATCCATATCCCTACTGTTATGCCGGCTGCGATGCCACAGCCCGTGGACATGAGCATTTCCCCATACTCTTCACCCATCCGGCCAACTGCCGCGACGGTGCATACCGTGGTGGCGACCGCGACAGCCGGCTTTGCTTCTTCACTCGCGAGTGGGGAGACAATGTGGACGATTGGAGTTCGCACAATTCGCCCAGCCGTGTGGCACGCAACTGGGGCGAGCATGCTATGTTGGTACAGGCGTTACACTATGCTCATCCTCCCTATTCCTATACCTCGTACGATGCTCTTTATCGCACGTCGCGCCAGCATGTCGGCGGCTGCCTCTGGCACTCGTTCGACCACCAGCGCGGCTACCATCCCGATCCGTTCTACGGAGGTATCATGGACGTCTTCCGCCAGCCTAAGTACTCTTATTATATGTTCCAGGCCCAGCGTTCGCCAGTACTGGAGGACAGACCTTTTCAGACCGGCCCCATGGTGTACATTGCCCACGAGATGACTCCCTTCTCGCCAAAGGACGTGACCGTCTACTCCAATTGTGATGAGGTACGCCTCACCTACAACAAGGCCGGCAAGGTGTTCACCTACAGCAAACCGGTAGGCAAGGAGGGCATTCCCTCGCCCATCATTTCCTTTGAGGGCGTGTACGACTTCATGGTAGACAAGGAAATGAGCATGTACCACGGCCGTCAGAATGATGTCTTCCTCCTGGCCGAGGGCATTGTTGACGGTAAGGTGGTGGCCACACACAAAGTATGCCCTGCCCGTCGTCCCGAGAAGCTGTTGCTGTGGGTAGACGACGAGAAGACTGCATTGCATGCCGATGGATCTGATGCCGTGGTGGTGGTAGCTGCCGTATGTGACCGCGACGGCAATATCAAGCATCTGAACAATCAGCACATCCGTTTCAGCATTGAGGGAGAAGGCCGCCTGCTGGGCGGTGAGGATATCCTGGCCAATCCTGCCCCGGTGAAGTGGGGAACGGCTCCAGTCTTGGTGCAGTCTACTCTGCGCTCCGGTAAGATCAGGCTCACGGCCAGCGTGCTGTTCGAGGGCTCACAGATGCCAGTCAGCGCTTCGCTGGAACTGATCAGCATTCCAGCTCAGCATACTTTACTCTTCTCTCCCGACGAGGCTTCGTTCATATCCTCGGCATCTGGGGGAAGAACGGTCCATGCCGGTAAGACTAATGATGACCTGGAACGTGAACGCCGGCAAAGAGAGGCCAACCGGCAACGCCTTAAGGAAGTGGAACAGCAACAGCAGGACTTTGGTGAACAGCAGTAAGGGGCACACACATAGGCACACCCTTTATTCGCACCAAGGCAATGACGTAAGAGGCGATCACATCGTGGAACTCCGTATGTGATCGCCTCTTGCGTTTGCTGCATCCGGCCGTGGCCGGATGGTTACATCCTCATTGCCGGCCTCATGCCATGCATAGGAGCACCGGGACCGCCGGGGCCACGGCCTTCGGGACCGCGGGGACCATGTCGTTCATCGCCATGGCCAGAACTACGACCGCCCAGCAGATCCAGCCTGTAGGCCACCTTGAACATCACGTATGAGTTGATAGCGTTGGTCTCCGTGTCAGCACGCATGGTGGCAGAGATGCTGCGGGAAATGTTGCTCTGCTGCCCCAGGATATCGTACCATTGTGCGCTGACGATGAGGTTGCGCTTCTTCAGGAATGCGTGCGAGAGCTGCGCGTTCCATATCACTTCCGTCGTGTTCATTTCTTTGTCAGCATAGCCGCGGCGATATTGCGGTCCTATCTCTGTACTGAGCGTTGTTCCCCATGGCGCGGTGATGGTGAGGTTGCCTCCGTAGTTGAAGTTCCATGAGTCGATGTTGCCATTGGCGTTGCTCGAGTTGCGGGCGTGCTTGTAGTTAAAGCCTCCGTGTACGCCCAACTCTACCGAGCCCGTGCTGCCCCACTCCGTACGGTATCCGAAGCGCAGGTGCTCGCCCAGCTGTATCTCTTTGGTGGTGGCCTTGTCAAGCAGTCCCTGGGCGCTGACCCTTTGGAACAGAGCCTGCATCTCCTCTACGGTTGTCGGTGTTGTCATGTCATCTATGGCCGATGAGATATACTCCACGTAGTTGGTGTATCGCAGGTCGGTACTGGCGTGCATGTTGAAGTGTTTGGCCGTGTCCAAGGCCGTGCTGAACATGAGAAAGGCTCTGGCGTTCCAGTTGCCGTCGATGTTCATCGGACGGGTATAGCGGTTGCCTGTAGCAGCATCGTAGATGGTGGCTGAGGAGACAGAACGGTCGGTGCTGGAGTATGAGGCGTTCGCGGCCCAGCCCATCTGCTGTGGAGCCAGGTAAGCGTTGTAGTCCATGTTGATAGAGTTGATCCAACTGCTTTCCAGTCCTGCGTTGCCCAGGCTCACATTCTGTGGGTTGCTGTTGTCCATGACCTCCAGCAGACTGGTCATGCTGGGCTGTGTCATGCGTCCGTTGTAGCGCAGTCTCAACTGGCTGCCGTCGTTGATCTTCCAGCGTGCGTTGATACGAGGAGCCCAATTGAATGTGTTACGCACCACGGTGGTGTCCAGCGTGTGCTTTACATAGTCCATGTGCGTGGTCTGCGGCTGGAAGGATACACCGGCATTGAAGCGCAATTCCTGCTTGTTCTCGAACTTGCGTGTGTATCTCAGCAGGAGCTGGGCATCATGGTTATACTCGTTGTACGTGGCGTACTGTGAGTTCTCTATGTTTCTGATAAGTTGCAGAGTGTCCACGCCAGGGATGTATCCCATATAGAGGTCCTCGGGTGTCAGTGGCGTGTAGTCTGGCAAGCCGAGGTCGTCCATGAGACGGTGCAGGTCATACATCGAGCGGTTGCTGTCCTGGAACCGGTATTGGAACTGGTAGCTGGCCTGCAGGTTCATGTAGCGTGTCAGCGGTTCGGTGTAGCTGAGCTTCGTGTTGACGTTATAGTTGGTGCCCGGACGTTCGTTGAACCTGTTGGTGTAGGTCCTGTCCTGAGCCTTGTAGTATTTAATGTCCGATATGTTCCAGGACTCGCTCTCGGAGTGCGAGTAGCCGCCGTTCAGGTTCAGGGTGATGTTGCGTCCGGGCCTGCCCAAACGACGGTTGACCTGTATCCAGGCATTGCCGCTGTTGGAGTGAGTACGAGACAGGGAGCTGTTGATGTTGCTGTTGATCAGGATGTTCTTCAGTTCTGGGCGTGCCAGCGTGTCGTCAAACTCCTCCAGTGGATTGTCCATCCCGGCCTCGTAGGGGTCGCCGTCGAAGGTCACCGAATTGCTGCCCGACGTTCCGCGGCTCTGCGAGTGCGAGAATGAAGGACGGAATATGATGTTGGTCATGGAGTCCGGCATCCATTCCATACGGAAGCTGGTGCTCAGTCTCCAGTTGAGGTTCTCGCCCTGGCTCAGCAAGTTGTTCCATGTGCTCGATGCACCTTGCAGGAAGGTCTCCGAGTTCGTGCGCGTGACGTTTTCGCTGAAGGTGCGGAAGAAGTTTACGTAGCCGCCCAACTTCAGCAGCCCTCCCTCGCGGTCGCTCTTGCCGTTTTCCCATGCCATATTGCCTCCGGCCATCTGGCTGGAGACTATGCCGCTGCCGCCCCCCATCCAACGGCCGCCACCTCCCATGCTACGGTCGTTTATGTTGTTGCTGCTGGCAAAGATGGCTATCTGTTTGTTGTCCAGCATGTGCATGGCATTGCCTTTGGCTGTGTATCGGTCCTTGGTGCCGTAGCCCCCCTCCAGGTTTACCATCCATCCTTTCTTCATGCCCTTCTTCACAGTCAGGTCCAGCACGCTTTCCTCCTCGCCATCGTCTATACCCGTGACGCGAGAGTAGTCGCTCTGTCGCTCATATGCCTTGACGTTCTTCACCATTTTCGTGGGGATGTTCTTCATGGACATCTTGGTGTCGTTGCCGAAGAATTCCTTGCCATCCACCATGATCTTCTTGATGGTCTTGCCATTGTGCGTTATGGTGCCGTCTTCTGCCACCTCTACTCCCGGCAGCTTCTTGATGAGTTCTTCCAGTACGGATCCCTCCGGCATGCGGAAGGCGTCGGCATTGAACACGAAAGTGTCCGCCTTCATCTCCACCTGCGCCATCCGTGCCACTACGCTGGCCTCCCTCATCAGCTTTGCATCCTCGGCCATGGCTATAGTACCCATGTCCGTGGCCTTGTCGTTGCGTCCCAAGGTCAGGTTACGTGTCACGGTCTTGAAGCCCATGTAGCTGATGCGCAGGATGTAGTTGCCGCCCCGTTTTGGGGAGAGGGTGAACTTGCCGTCCTTGTCTGTGGCGGCTCCAGTCACTATGCTGCTGTCCTTGGGACTCAGCAAGGCTGCTGCCGCACCGGGCAATGTCTCGCCACTCTCGCGTTCGGTGACCTTTCCTGTCACACTCAGTTTCTGTGCCGCCATGTCTGTGGGGCACAACCATATTACAGCTGCCGTCAGGGACAGGAGAAGAATACGTATGCTCATATGTCTATAGTAAGGGATCGATACTGTCCATTGGACATCCCTTACGGGTAATGGTTTAATGGAAAGCCCTGGATTGGGGCAATTATTTCTGCATCCCGGGGAGGGCATGCGTGCAATGCTGCTGTACAATTCTCGGCCGCATCATGTCCTTACACCTTATTATATATGTACGTACGTGCGTATGTGCACGATGGTTCCATGTATGATGTAGGAAACAAGAAGCCGGGAAGGTGCGTGGCGGAGTTCAGCTTTCCCTGTAGTAGTCCAGCATCTTCTCTATCTCCTGCCGTGTGGCCACTTGATTGATCCGTATGTCGCCCACGCCGCCCAGCAGTGTGAAGTTGATGTGTCCGCCCTCGTTTTTCTTGTCATGACACATGAACTCGTACAGGCGATCGTAGTGTCTGCACTCGTAGAAGAAGCGTCCGTAGTGTTCGCGTACGTAGGAGGCTATGCGCTGCATCTCCATGGAAGGGAAACCGCACTTGCATACGCTCAGGTACAGCTCCATCACCAGTCCCCAGGCCACGGCATAACCGTGGAGCACCGTGCGCCCCTCTTCCAACGCCAGGCTCTCCATGGCATGGCCGGCCGTATGTCCCAGGTTCAGGGCCTTGCGTATGCCCTTCTCCGTGGGGTCATGCTCCACGATGTCCTCTTTGATGCTGACACTCTTGGCTACCATCTGCTGCATGGTGCCGTAGTTGGGACTGGTTATGTCGAAGCCCAGCAGGCGGTTGAGTTCTCCGTCCGTGGTCAGCAGGCCGTGCTTCAGCATTTCGGCGTAACCGGACAGCAGGTTGGCGCTGTCCAGCGTACGCAGGAATATGGAACTGAGGATAACGCTGCTGGCGCAGTTGAACACGCCTATCTCGTTCTTCAGTCCGCCAAAATTGATACCCGTCTTGCCGCCGACCGAGGCATCCACCTGTGACAGCAGGGTGGTGGGGATGTTGATGTAGGCCATGCCACGTTTGAACGTGCTGGCAGCAAAGCCGCCAAGGTCGGTCACCATACCTCCACCCAGGTTCACCATCAGTGAGTGCCGTGTGGCTCCGCCCCGTTGCAGGGCAGTCCACACCGCAGATAGCGTTTCCAGCGTCTTGGCATCGTCGGTGGGAGGAATGCTGATGATCTGTGCTCCGCTCATGGCGGGGAGGCCGCTTATCACCGGCCAGCACAGGTTATGTGTGGTGGTGTCTACGAGCACGAACAGTCTGTCGTGCTCCACTCGTCCGATGGCCTCCTGCAGGCTCCGGCCGAGATCTTCGGCTATGATAATGTCTTGTTTCACTTGTGTAGCTATGCTTTTGCCCTTTCGGGGCGATTGTTGATATGGCTATGTTTACCCGTGGCGCCGCTTAGCTTTGCTCCGGGCTATGGGCAGGGCGGTTTTCCTGCCGGCACGGATATGTAGTGTAGGTCCAGGCAGTGTATGTCGAACGTTCGTCCGTGTTTCGTCCTAATTCCCGGCTATCCATGGCACTCTGAGGTGGCGTTTGGTCATTTTGTTGCCCGCACTATGTCGGCACCACGATAGTAGAAGGTCAGTATATCGCGGTAGGGATAGCCCTGCTGTCCCATTACGGCGGCGCCTATCTGGCACATGCCCACGCCATGTCCCCAACCATGTCCGTGCAGACGGAAGCCTGCCGGGATGCCGTCTACGCCATCCGTGTGGTATGGTTCTGCCTCGAAAGCGCTGGAGAGCAAGTGTGTCCGACTCAGCGCACGGCGTATCTCCAGTTCCTTGCCTATGGTCATGGTACGCTCCGTGCCAACGATTTCCAACCTGCTGATGTGGCCACCCGGACCGCGCTCCACTGCGTTCATGGCCGTCACACGTCCGAAGTCTATGCCCACACGCTCCAGCAACAGGGCGCACAGCTCCTCCTGTGTCAGGTCCACCTTCCAGGCATAGAAGTCCTTGGTCTCCAGGTCGTCATTGTTCAGCACACGTGCCAGCAGATCCTCGTCATCGGTGTTGCAGAAGGGGTCCTCCACACTTTGCAGGTAAGGCTTGTCGATGTTCTCCCAGGCGTACTTGAACTCCTCGGTACGTCCTCCGCAGCACTTCGAGAAGCGTGCGTCGCATATCTCTCCCTCGTACATCAGCACCTCACCGCATGTTGTCCTCACCGCCTCGCACGCATTGGCATTGGCCTCGCACGTGATGCCGCGGTAGCGCTGGCAATGGTCGTCGGCACAGACATCGAAGATGCTGTGGTCCTCGCGGTCGTGCCAGCGTATGATTTCCTTGTCCGTCTTGGTGAAGGCGAAGAAGCCCGGACGCTTGTCCTCCAATGTCTTGCGCTTATGTATCTGAGCCAGCAGCCAGCTGCGGCTGATGACCGCCGCCGCCTTCATGAACTCCATGGGGCAGTTGGCATTCATCTCGCTGGATATTACGCTTGTCAGGTACTCCTCCACGGGCAGTATGTTGATGGCCACTATCTTGTCCTCGTGCACCACCAGACGCAGCGTGCCTGGGAAGGTGAGTGTCTCGCGCCGTTCCCAGTGAAAGCTCAGCCCTACGGTGACATCGTCCAGTGAGAAACTCCTTTCGCTGCCGTCCTTGCTTTCGGTTGGGTGAAAGGTCAGATTGCGGTACAACTGTCCGTTCCATCGTATGGATCCGTCCTCCAAGGTCACTTCCTGCTGTCCGCAGACCGTCTGTCCTTTGGCCGTGTAATCGCCGTTCAGACGGAAGCGCAGCTCCGTGGCGCTCATCAGACCTACGGAGACCGTCTCGTCCATTGCCGGCATCGATGTTGCCGTGCCTCCTGCCTCGTCCTTTGCCTCCTGCCTGTTGTCGCGCGCTATCTCCGAGGGTGCGTCCGTCAGTTTCTCTATCACGGGGGCTATTTCCTCCTCGGTCATTGTCACCTCGCGAAGGATGCCGGCAGCCAGTTCCGGCGTCAGTTTGCGGAAATCCTCCTCGCGCGGTGTTATTATCAGGCCGCCCATGTCCAAAGCACCGGGTGATACTATCAGCCTGTCCTCGCCCTCGGCCTGATAGCAGTCGGGGCGATGCTTCTTGCGGGGGAATATCACGGTCACTATCTCGTCCTCACGTCCTATGCCGCCCTCTTGACGCCATGAGATCAGGTTCATCCTGGGCTCGGTTTCGTCCTTCATCACCGGCAGAGCCTTGTAGAGTCGCTGGCACAGTATGCTGTCTGTCTCGGCCGGCATGCTGCGTATGACAAAGGCCGGGCAGACGTATCCGTCCAGCAGGAACAGGCCGCAGCGGTCGCCAGTGTTGCCCGCCTCCTGCATGGAGGTGGTCTGTGCCCCTGTCAGAGGGTATATCTTGGTCAGGTAGTTCTCGTACATCTTCCAGTCGCGCTCTATGGGCACTATGCCGCGCTGTCCGGCCTGCAGGTGCATGTGGTCGGGACACGAAGCTCCGCACAGCGGGCCGTTGTAGAAGATGATGTGGCGCGGCATGGTCCATGCCATGTGGCGCATTGTGCCGAAGTGCGACCAGATGGACTGAGGCGTGTGGCGTCGCGAGGGAATGGTGAAGTGCCTGGGCAGGATGGGGAAGGGGTTCACCAGTATCTGATAATGTTTCTCCATCTTCAGCGTCCCCTGCTCCTTGGGCCTGTTGTGGTCGCATAGGAAGCACGGACGCCGGCTGATGTCCTCTGCCCGGATGCTGGCTCCGGTGGACACCATGCGGGCGGGGTTCCATTGCACGGTCAGGTTGTTCTCTGCCGGCACGCGTGTTTCCGTGGCATTCTCGTTGCGTATGGTCAGTTCGCGCGTCTGCACCTTGCCAAGCGCCTCGTAGCTTTTGCGTGCAAAGTCCCATGTTTTCAGCTCTTTTTCCAGGAAGGCATCAGCCTCTTCGGCGCTGACCTCGTGTTGCCACAGTGCGTTAAGCCGGCGACGCGCCAGTATCTCTTGCGTGCGCAACTGGTCCTTGTAGGCATTGTTGCGGTTGATACGCTCCTGGCTTAGTGCGGCATCGCTGTTGCCCTCCCAACGGCGGCACAGGTACAGCTCGTCGTAGATTCGCCCTATGCGGTAGCGGCGACTTATCATCAGTCCCAGGGCATAATCTTCGCCATAGCTGGTGTTTGGTATCTGCAGTTCGCGCAGCACAGGTGTGTAGAATGCGCGTGGGGCGCCCAGACCGTTTATTCTCAGGGCGTTGTTGCGGCCGTTCTGCGGTGTCCATTCGCGATGGTCTATCAATCCGGGCGGCAGGGTTTCCAGGCGGAAGTCGCACATGCGGTAGCTGCCTATCACCATGGCAGCGTTCTCCGTGAAGAACATGTCCACCATCCTTTGCAGCGTGTCCGGGCCGCTGTAGAGGTCATCGCTGTCCAGTTGCACCACGAAGCGTCCCACTCTGGGGTCGTGTACCGCCGTGTTCCAGCATCCGCCTATGCCCAGGTCGTCGCGCTCGGGGATGATGTGGATCACTCTGGGGTCGCCGGTATAGCGCTCCACCACCTCGGACGTACCGTCGGTGGAACCGTTGTTCACCACCATCAGGTTGTAGTTGAAACTCGTCTGCTGGCGCAGCACGCTTTCTATGGCATCGGCTATGGTCCTCACGCGGTTGCGTACGGGAATCACCACAGTGGCCTCCACGTGAAATTCAGAACTGTCCTCGAACTTGATGGTGTCGAACTCCCCTCCATGCAGATATGCGTTGATGGTGCGCAGGTGTCGGGTGCACGCCCTTTCCAGTTCCACCTGGCGGGCTCGGTTGCGTGGGTCCACATAGTCGAACTGCTTCTGCCCGGACAACCGTGTGTCGCGTTCAACCTCCGTGTAGAGATATTCGCTTATGTGTACAGGCAACTGTTTGCGAGACAGGAACAGGCGCAGGTCGTAGAGCGCGGCATACCTGTAGCGGTGCAGTTGTTCCTGGGCGCAATACTCCTGCAGGATGGTCCTGTTGATGAGCAGGAGGCTGCCCATCTGGAAGTCGTCCCTTACGCTGCCTTCCTGGTAGTCGATCAGCGGCATGGCCTTGCGCTCGCCGGAGGGAAGCAGGATGTAGTGGTCCGCATACACCATCAGTGCGTCGTAGTCCCGTGCTATGGTAAGCATGCGGTCCAGGGCATGGAAGCCCAGCTGCAGGGTGTCGTACTTGGTATAGAGCAGAACGTAGGGTGCCTTGGCTGTCTCGGCGATATACTTTATCGTCTTGGTGCTGCCTATGCTATCGGGCAGGTAATGAACCTCGGATACGTTGTTGTCGCTCCTCAGTACGTTTTCCGTTTCTCCTGTCTGGCCGGCATCGGCTTGCGGAATAAAGCAGTCTATGTATTTGGTCATGTGTGCATGTAGTTTTGTGCAAATATACACAAAAAAAGCGAGAAACGGGGTCAATGTCCCCGGTTAAGGGTAATCCGTGGCGGAATAACGTGGGCCTTTCGCGGGGAATGGCTATTTTTGCAGCATGAAACTGCACATCTTCAATCCCGAGAACGACATGGCCCTGGCCTCCGGGTTGCCGGGTTATACCCCTCCTGCCAATATCCGCGAGTATCGGCGCCGCAACCGCTTCCTGCCGCGCATGTGGGCAGAACCGGGCGATGTGGTGTGGGACGGAGAGTCTGCTCTCGCGCCGCTGTTTGCCGACGGTGCCGAGGCTCCGGAGATTTGTCCTTGGGGATGGTCTCCGGCCTTGGTGCACGAACTGTCTGTGGCCGGGGTGCCTGCACGCTATCTTCCTGACAAGGAGTGGCTTGCCCGCCTGCGTCAACTTTCCGGGCGAGAGAGTACGGCATCGCTGCAGCGCGAGTGGGGACTGGATGTCCGGGCATGTCACAGTCTGGACGAAGTGGAACAGATTGTGGAAGAATGGGGGCATGTGGTGATGAAGTCGCCGTGGAGCAGCAGCGGCAAGGGGCTGATGCAGACCGACAACCCCAACTGGCGGGGCTGGGTGCGGCGTATCCTGGCAGGGCAGGGTGCTGTGGTGGTGGAGCGGTTTATGGCGCACGATCTGGATTTCGCCATGGAGTTTCGCCTGTCCTCCGGCGTGGCCGAATATCTGGGGCTGAATGTTTTTCGTACCGATGCTCACGGACATTTTATAGACAACGTGCAGGCATCAGTCGGTGGCAACGAGTCTCTGGTGACCTCGCTTCTCCGTTGTCCCGATGTGTTATCGGAAGTGCGCGCATGGTATTTGCAGCGCCTGCCCCGCATTGCTTCGTGGTACAGTGGCCCCGTGGGTGTGGACATGATGGTACTGACCGGAGGCACACTGCATCCGTGTGTGGAGGTCAACTGGCGCATGACCATGGGCATGGTGGCCGTGTGCTGTGGGGCGGGGCAGTAGTTCCCCTGGCTTTTTGTGTGGATATACGGGTTTGTCGGCCTGCAACAACCGGTTTATGCGTATTGAAGAACCGGTTTGTTGCGGCGCATAAACCGGTTCTTCGGTTCCAGCCGTCGTGGCGCTATGCCGGCATGCCGTTGTGGCGGCCCTCCTCTCCACGTTGGAAACGGTGCTTGTGTCGGCGGTGACGGGCATCTGTTGGGTCAGCGGATTTTCCCGG
>DBLZ01000067.1 GCA_002297545.1 Prevotellaceae bacterium UBA711
GGTGCCGCTCGGCACTCCAGCCGGGGCTTTTTCGGCAAAGTTCCGCCGGCCGGCTCCCGAGAGCGGGAAATGCGAAAGAAAGAAGACGTAGTATAGAACCAAGCGTATGGCCTATTATTTTGCATCGGATGTCCACCTGGGACTCGACTATCGAGGCGCCGGCTCACGAGAACGTGAGCGGCGCTTCGTGCATTGGCTCGAGACGATACGAGGCGATTGCGAAGGGTTGTTTTTGGCGGGCGATGTGTTCGATTTCTGGTTCGAGTACCACAACGTCGTACCTAAAGGATTCACGCGCTTCCTGGGCAAACTGTCCGAACTGACCGACGCTGGCATAGAGGTGCACTTCTTCACGGGCAACCACGACATGTGGGCGTTCGACTACCTGCACGACGAATGCGGAGTGACACTTCACTTCGCACCCTGCGAGATCACCCTACCCTCTGCCGACGGCTCCGCCCCCCGGCCCAAAGCTTTCCTGGCCCATGGCGACGGCCTGGGCGACAACAGCCGCACGTTCCGCCTGCTACATGCCCTCTTCCATTCGCGACTGTGCCGATGGATGTTCCGCAACGTATTACCCGCCGACCTTGGCATGGAGTTCGGGCTGAGATGGGCCAAGGCCAGCCGTCTGAAACACGACGGCAACCTCATTGCCGAAAACGGCGATACTCTACACGTTGCCCCGGACGGCACCATACGCAACAGCATGGGCGACATCCTCACCCATAACGGCACCATCGGAGAACCCTTCCTTGGCGAAAACCGGGAGCACCTCGTGCTCTTTGCCAGACAATACCTGCAACACCACCCCGACATCTCCTTCTTTATCTTCGGCCACCGCCACCTGGAGCTTGACCTGATGCTCTCACGCACCGCCCGCCTCCTCGTCCTGGGCGAATGGCTCCGCAGTTTCACCTACGCCGTATGGGACGGTGAAGACCTGCTCATGGAAAACTTCGACGAGGAGTGATGTCATAAAGCATCACACGCTCCTGCACCTTCTCACCACACATCGCAAGTCATCTCACGCCACACAAGGGGCACATCCTAACGCCTCGCAAGACGCCACTCCATGGCCATGGAGTGCCCTCCTCACCATCCTACCGCCAAAAGAACCGGTTCATGCAACCGAAAGAACCGGTTCATCACGACGGACAAACCGGTTCTTTCATCACCACAAAACTGTTCATTCACCCCACCCTTCACAAGGCGTATATGCACGCCACAGCGGATACGCTGCCACGGCGCACAATTGCCGGCATCACCCCACGGGGACACACCGCCACAGGGCCCCTGGCAACACTCCTCCGAAAAAGAAGGCACGTCAGTACTTGCGGAAGGTCAGCGTGCCTGTTTCGCCGCTGCTGAGCACAAGGGTGTTGCCGGTAAGCCTTTCCACTTTCATCACCCCATCCAGTGGAACTCCGAAGGTAGAGAGAGTGTCCATGGGAAGGATACTGTCGTGACCGGCGCCAATGTACTTGATAGGATCATAGACGCGGATGTCGGCCTTACGGTTTTCAAACGATGACAGAATGGTGGCAGTGGGATAGGAAAGGCGCTGGAACATCATCATCTGCAACTGGAAACTGTAATACAGCTTCATTTCCTTTCCGGCCACGACCTCGCCGTCGGGGGACTTCCATTCACACATCTGCCACTGACCGTCCAAGCCGTCGTTGCAGTCCATCTTGTTGCATGCGGCAAGGAGGATGCAGGAGCAGAGGGAAGCGGCAACTATGTAAGAGAGAGACTTTATATTCATATCCTTGTGTGTGTATTATGCGATGCGTAGTGCCGGTGCTCACCATTGCGTTCTGTTGAGCCAGCCGGAAAAGCGCACGGTGAGCATGCCGCCGTTGGACGTGCCCAAGAGCGATCCGTCGTTGTGACCATAGGCAGCCGTAAAGGAAAGGCCATACCCCCAGCGCGGACGATAAGTGGCTTCGAGAAGCAGATAGTTGGCCGTGAGCGGATCGTCCACAGGGCGGATGTAGGTGCCAAGGCTAAACTGATGGGTATAGAGGGCACGCCATGACCATTCGCGCGAGGGCGAACCCATGAAGCCTACGTGGTGTACACGCACACGGTTGTGGCAAGGCGCCAGGTTGCCAGAGGAGCCAAAGTAATCATTATACAGGGGAGAGAGTATAAGCGGGTTGCCCATGACGAAACCTCCCATCTGCCATGCGCCATAGATGTGGTTGGCATAGTATTCGTCGCGGGCGCTGATCTGCTGAGGGTTCTCCTCGGTCCTGTCGTGATATAGCGGGCCGGACTGGTGCATGGTACTGTTGAACTCATACAGCACAGTGGAAAGAAACGGATTGCGCGGCAGGTTGGCCTCCACGCCCAGGAGCATATCCTTCCATCCGTACTGGAAGAACATCTGGCTGTGATCCTCGAACATGTGCTCCATATACAGGCCGAGGCTCCAGTCCTTCCGACGCCAGTCCAAGCGCAGGTGCCAGGACCCTATGTGGTTGCCGGCGGCATTGGCATAATTCTCGTCATTGAGATCGCCTCCCCCGGGCAAAAATGCTGTCCACACGTTGCCGCCAAGACTTACGTTCTGCACCGGAGCGCCACCTCCATAAGGACGCACATTCCAGCCACGGCCGCCGAACTGACAGGCCATCTCCAGTCCCCCGGTGACTTCCAACGGGAAGAGTTCGCGGTTGCCGAGGCGTATGAACAGGGCCTTGGAATGAAACATGCTGCCGGAGGTATAGAGGTTGGATGTGCCGGCATTGAACCGGCGCTGCCACTTGTTGTCGGTGTACCAGCCATAGGCGATATGTGCCTTGAAGGCAAATATCCCTCGTGTGCCGGGAATGGCCCAGAAGTCGGGCATCTCCAGGCGGGCCTGGGGAATGGGGCGGGCATTGACACCAAGAGTCAGGCCACCGGTGGAGAGGGCACGGTTCTTCAACTCTGAGGGACGTTCCTTCTGACCGAGAGACAGGCGCAGCATCTTCCACTCTATGTCGGCATAGGCCTGTTGGATGCAAAAGTAGCCGTTCTGGGTGTTGATGGGCGAAGCCAGCTCCACGCCATAGCCCATGCGCCAGAACCAGAGCGAATCCGTCTCCACATCGCGATAGAGCGACACACGGGCCACACCGCCGAAATTGTGCGATGTACCCAGACCGTAGCGGTTGTTCGTGAACCAGAAGGGGGCATTGTCGCCTCCCCCGGCCGTGCCTTGCATTGAGACGGCGTACTGCACATTCTCTGCCATGCGGGACAACTGGGCCCTGCTGTTGGAGAAAGTAAGGCTCAGAAAGCAAAAGAGCACGAGGTACTTGATATTGGCAAGCTTATGTATCATGGGACAACGTGATAGAATGGTATATCAACTTATTTCAGCACCACTATGCGGGTGACTACAGTCTGACCGGCATCAGCAGTATTGCACACCACATGATACACTCCGCTGGGCACACGGTCGCCCTGCATATTGCAGCAGTTCCATCGCACCGTGCCGCCTTGGCTCCTGGCTCCCCACACGGCCCGACCGGAGGAAGAGAGGATCTTTACCTCGGCTTGCTCGGTAAGGCCCCGGATGGTAACGACGGAGTTGGTCCCTGGACGCACAGGATTGGGATATGCCAAGACATTCTCCTCCCGCAATATGTTGTCCGGCTCTGTGACACGCGCCTCGAAACTGCATAGGCCGGCATCGGTGCCAAACATCACACGTCCGGTGCGCGGATGAACGGCAATGCTGTGGATATAGTCGGAGAGCAAGGGAGAATTGTCCTTTGTGAAATGGTATATGGTTTCCTGCCCATCGTGGCTCACGAGATAGACACCATTGCGAAGGGTGCCTATCCACTTGCGGTTGGAGGGGTCTATCGTTATGCAGGTGATGTCCACACCGGCGAGCAGGTAGTCGGCCAAGCCGCTGCCGTCATTGCGATTGCGCTTGATTTGATGAAAACGGAAATCGGACTCAAACCAGTCCTGAGGGCGGGTGATGACAAACAAGCCTTCGTTGGTGCCGCACCATATCTGCCGGTCCTTGTCCTCGGCCATGCAATAGAACAAGGATGGATTGACGGTGGTCCCGTCCTGATTGGTGATGCTGGAACGCAGCATGTGACGGTCGTCGTCCGTGATGTTCAGCGTGCCGCCCGTATCGAAGCCAAAGAAACCGTGAGGACCTCCGTCATAGCTGACAAGGAAATTGATGCCGTGCGAACTGAACAGATACTGGTAGATATTCTGCGCACCGACAATCTCGGGATAATATAATGCCAGCCACTTGCCATCGGGGCGCAGGATGCGCACTATGGTATCGGTCTGCTGATTGGCCATCCACAGATTGCCGCGCCCGTCGTATTGCAAGGCGGCACATGTACAATAGTTCCAGGGGGAAGATGATCCGTTGTCTATGCAGGAGAGCGGCGAGTTCTCATAGTTGTATATCTTCACCAAGTCGACCTCATCGCCATTGCCGCGACGATATTCATGCAGACCGTTACGGTAAACGGCACCGAAGAAATGGTCTGCATCCATAGGGTCCTGAACCAGGTCCACGCTGTTGTAATGTGACAGCCGGGGATAATTCGTCTTTCGTGCAGTCTCGTCAAACAATGTCCAACGGTCGGTGCCACCATCCTCCTCCATGTACATGAAGGTGGCGGGATAATAGGCCGCCAACTGGGTATTGATGCCACCGGCCACAAGCAGGCGGTCATCGGTATAATGCATGTGATAGAACAGATCGCGGCGCGGCGAGTTGACATCAAAGACCCGAACCTGATCTTGGAATGAGCGGTCGCGCATGTCATAACTGTTCAGCCCGCCTATCCCCTCTGCAATATAGTAACGTCCCTTGAAGAAGGTGATGTCGTTGATGGTCTTTCGGTGTAGGAAATTGATGTTTACCCAGGGGCTGTTGTATTCCTCCTCCCAAAGGTATATCTGCGACGCGGTGCCAAACATAAGCCGTTCCTCAGTGGCAGTAAAGAATGTGACGACATTGGGCAGGATGGCTCTTTGTGTGCCGTTGAGCAGTATCTCGGACAGGCCCTGGGCTTTGCGCCCGAACAAGTGGCCATCGAACGTTTCCAGTTGCTGGTAGACCACGTCACTGACAGGCTTGGCCCATAAAGACTTGTCGTGCATATTGGCCGTAGCCGGGAATTTGTAGAGGCCACGGTTGGTGGCGACGTACATGGTGCCGTCAAGTTCGAGCATGGAATATAGACGGCCATCGAAAGAGCGGTAGGTCTCCCTGACTATGGCTTCGTTACAATCTATCGAAATGATACCCTTTTCGCTACACAGGTATGCTATCTCGCCTACTTGGCAGATGTCATTGATACTGCCCCCCAATATGGAGTTATCCTTCAATGCCGAGATATTCAAGACTTCGTCATCGGCATCCAGCAGATCGATATTGCCGGTGGCATATACTATGAGCAAACGTCCCGTGGCCTTGTTATAGGAAATGTGTGTTATCTCCTTGTCGTTGAGTTCGTGCAGGCAGTCGTAAGTCTTGATACTGCCGTCAGTACTGTCATAGCGGACAAGATTGCCGGTGCGGGAATCGATAGTTCCGCTTCCCTGTGTGATACAGTAGACACAGTCTCCCGCAGGCTCCACACGGAGCGGCACGTTATAAGACAGGTACACCTGCCACTCTTCATCCTGTGAATAAGTGAAGAGGCAGGTGTATGTACTCAATACGATAAATAAAAATGCTCGGAGCATACTATTTTTCCACATATGGCTTTTCATTGTTATCCCCATGACCGTGCACGCCGTAGCCGTAATAGCCGTAATAGCCGTAATAGCCGTACCTGAGGGCATGCGAACCGTACCTGAGGGCATGTGAACGCTTATTGAGATCCACACCATTGAGCACAAGATTGCACTTTGGCAGACGTCCGTTCTCGGCAATGTCATTGATAAGTTCCATATTAGCCTTGAGGCTGTAGTCGGCTCGCAATACTATGAGCGTGATGTCTGCTACGCGGCCTATTGACAGGGTGTCGGAAACAGAAGCTACAGGCGGGGTGTCCAAAATGATATAATCATACTTGGAACGAAGATACTGAATGGCCACATCCAACTGCTGAGAACCTATCAGCTCGGCGGGATTGGGAGGAATTATGCCCGCGGGCAACACATCCATATTCTTATGGTAACCCGACGGAATAATCTGTGCCTCCAGCAAATCATAGTCCGGATCATCGATACAGAGGAAGTTTACGATGCCCTGCTTGGTAGGCTTCAGGCCAAACAAAGACACCAGACGGGGCTTGCGGACATCCAGTCCGACAATCACCACCTTCTTGCCCAGACAAGCCAATGACATAGCAAGATTGGCAGAAACAAAGGTCTTACCTTCACCTGGTATGCAAGATGTAGAGATTATAACCTGCTCTTTGGGCTTCAAGCAGAAGAAGACATTGGTCCTAAGGCGACGGAATGCCTCTTCCAGAATGTCGTTCCGGTTCTCATTCACGGCCACTCCCTTGCCTCCGGTATTCAGGCTCTCCTTATCAACAGGAATGTCGGCCAGGATGGCAAGGTTTGTATAGTTCTTGATATCCTCACGACCTCCAATCTTGAACCGAAGCATTTCCTTCAACCACAGCAAGCCGATGGGCAGGCCTATGCCAAAAATCAATGCAGCCAAGAGTATCATGCCACTTTTAGGACTTACTTTACCATTGATGATGGGAGCATCGATGATACGACCTTTGGCCGCAGTACTATAAAGCTGAATGAAGTTTTCCTCACGCTTCTGCAACAAGGTCAGATACAGTCCGGACTGCAATGTCTGCTGACGGGCAATACCTGTAAGCATGCGTTCCTGAGTGGGAGTCTGCTGAATACGGCCCATGGAAGCGCTGTACTCTTTCTCCAACGCGGTCTTACGCACCTCCATATTATAATAGATGCTCTGCATGTTACTGCGGATTGATGGCCACATATCCGAAATCTCCTTGGTAATCTGGACTACCAGCGGATTATCCTCGCCGCTGCCCCTCAGGTAACGGTTACGGGTCAGCACCTTCTCATTGTACCTGGTCATCATATTTATCAGAGGCGTCACCATGGGCGTATTCTGCAGGCCAAGGTTGGCGGGAATGATCTGCAGGTAGTTACTGGGATTGTCCATGTAGTCCACCAGGATCTTCATGATGTTGTACTGTGTCTGTGCCTCCGCCAATTCACGCTTATAGGATTCTGTGGCTTGAAGGGCCGTGGTGGCATCATTGGCAAGATTGACCAGCTCATTGCTTCTCTTGTATGTCTCAATGCTACCCTCTGTAGCATCAAGTTCCCTCTTTATGCTCTCCAGACGCTCAGAAATGAACTCCTCCGTCTTGCGGGCAATTTCGTTCTTGTCTTCATTGGCATCATCATTGTAGCAGACGACCAATTCGCGCAGATAGTCCAAGGCACGCTGGCGCTTGGTATCGCTCATACCGACATTGGCCACAGTAGTCATCTTGGAAGTTGGAGCGGCACGGAGCCCCATGGCATATGCACGTCCGATAGCGTATGGAGCACAAATTGTCACATACATCTTCTTTCCGGCCTCCAATCTCTCCATCACCTCTGTAACAGCGTCCTTATACAAGCCCTCCTTATTATCTTTAACCGGAAAGTTCCCACTAACGTACAACATTCCATAGGGCGTTGCTATCGTATCAGGGAAATGTCGAATGTCCGATGTAAAGGTAAGGCTTTTGGGATCCTCTTCATCAAAATATCCATCCAGGCGGAACCCCTTGTCTGTCTTTGTCACGACAAAAGACAACGGATATCGTAGCGCGTTCAATCCTACTTCCTCCAAATCCAGGAGTATCGGGCTTTCTTTGTACAACTCAGTATCAACGACAGTACCTTCCAAGAAGTATCTCACATACAATTTGAGGTTCTTAGCCACTTTGGTAGACAAGGACGCGCTGCAAAGTATCTCAAGCTCATTCTCAAAACCGTTAGAATTGGACATCATACCCAATCCATCCAATGCCATCTCCGCCCCACGATTGAATCCAGCACCCTTATCAGCATCCTTGACAAGCATCTTCATAGATGCAGAATAGACAGGAACCTTATACCTCAGATATAGGAGGGAAGCCGATACACACAACACAACGGAGATCAGCACCCAATGCCAATTCAAATAAAAAATAGTCCACAATTTCTTCAAGTCAAACGAACTTTCTTCTTCGCCCCCTTGCATACCTGTTGCTGGATAGTCTGCCATAGTTTATTCAATCTGCTAACTTTGCTATTGCTTTTACGTACATTACACAGTAGGGATACAAGCGCATATCTATGTCCACATCATGACACAATACACCTACCATTTATCGTACAAAGGTAGTACTCTTTTACCTATTTTGCAAATAATCCATGCAATTACGCCACAAAAGCACAAAAAACAATCATGCTCGAGTGCCGTATGTTTTTTTTTTGTATCTTTGCGAAATAATAAAGCATCTACGAAGAACACACACATGTCTCACAAACGACTGACTTGGGCTTGCGATTTCATTATCCTGAATGCCTTTTGCATTACCACACTGCAAGTATGGCTTGCGGGCATGAGTTGGCTATGGAGTTTGTCGTTAATAAACTTCGTTGCTGTAGTTGCCCTGCGGCAAATGCTTATGAGCTCTCTGCAAATACCGGGAATGGTCAGCCCACTCAACCGAGGAATCAAACGGGCTGTGGACATATTGATATCCATCACATTCCTCGTAACGCTGTTCCCCGTCATAATTGTCTTCCAGGCTATCATCATCAAAAGCAACAAGCGTTACAGAGGTCCCCTATTTACTGCAAAAGAGATCTGGGTGGACCAAGACAAATGTTTCACCAGCGTCATCTTCAGCCACTGCCAATACAACGGTGGCATTAGTATCGGAATGACACCGTTGGCTATGCACCTGCTCACCGGAAAGATATCTTTAAGCGACATCACATCACTGTCCATAAAGGACATAGCAGCAAGGTCTTCAGAGCAAAAACATGAGGAGCAGCAAAACACTCTCACACAGAAAAGCGACGCCCTTACACAAGAAAGCGACAATTGACTTATGCTTCAATGTAGCGCACCACATGGTTTCCCTCCACAAGTAACAAATACAATACCACACGGCTCCATAAAACATACCTAAATATATAATGAACATATTCAAGAAAGCATTTCGCAAGAAATCCGAAGAGACAGTAGGAGGCATTGAGGACTTTATGCTACTTATACGAGTGTACTACCAAGCGGCAATCGCTGCCCAAATAGGAATAAACAATTTGGCCGCACTACCCGACCTGAGGATTTTCAAGCAAACCTATCATGTCGTTACACTGAACAACAAGTTGGGACTTGCCGAGAAGAAGCAATGCAAAAAGATGCTGCAAGGCATCTACAACATGAGCGATGACTTCTTTAAAGAAATAGACTCAAGTATAAAGAAACGTTGTCGCACGATGCAGGACGTACAGCGTTACCTGTTGCTCTTCCAGGGCTTCACACAAGAGCTGATGATGCTTATGGGCAACCTCATGCAATGGAAGTTCCGTTTGCCCGCTTTCTTCCACAAGGTACTACGTAAGATGGTAGAGAAGCAAGTGCATGAAATCGCAACGCGAACGGACTGGAAAGATGACGGTGTGCGCCGTGCCTGCGTCTCCGTACGCAAATATCAAGCCTCTTTGGAATACAGCGAAGCATGGATGACAGAGTACGTGCACACAACCGTCATGCTGGCCAAAAAGGAAAAAAGACCACAAAACCCGGAACAATAGAAAGACATGAATCAGGATGTCACCTCTCTAATATCACGCTTGGAGACCCGAACTCACCAGCTAATGCTGCAATACGACAATCTGCAGCAACAACTGAAGGAGACCGAGCAAAAACTTGCCGAGCAGCAAGAATACAGCCGGGCCTTGGAGGAAGAGAACCATGAATTAGAGGAAAAGTACGCCCGGCTGAAGATGGCGCGTCTGGTGGACATGGCTGATGACGATGATTTGAGAACCACACGCAAGCGTATAAACAAGATGATTGCTTCGGTTGACAAATGCTTGGCCACACTGAAGGTACAGTAACCAACCAATGCCTGACAACGCCAACAAGCCACCGGTTGCACAAGCCAAGACACAAGCAATCAGTCTGAAGACGCCATATTACAATGGACGACAAACAAAATATCACCATACGTTTCGGCTCCTGTGACATTCCTATGACTGTCCGCCGCAAAGATGAGCATCTGTATCGCAAAGCAGAGGAGCTGATGAAGAAACGGTATGCCTTCTACACCGACACCTACAAGGGACAAGACAAGGAACGCTACCTGATACTGACCATGCTGGACATTGCGGTGCAATTGCAATACATACAAGAATCAAGCAAAGGCAACGACAGCTTGCTTTTCGACAGGCTGCAGCCTCTGATAGAAGAGCTTGAAAGGAAGCTAAGCAAATAAGGCCTACCCCAATGCCCGCCTCATAGCCAGACAAGCACAACAATCCCGCATGAGGTTGCCACACAGACATGCAAACGGCACGCAAGCACACACGTCCCACAGCATATCACACCGACAAAGAATTACTCTATACATTATTTATATATAATTATCAACATGACCGAAATAATTATTGGAATCGCCTGCGGCATTTCCATCATCATAGTATGGTGGGGCGTATGGTATTTCGTGGTAATACCACAGAAGCAACAAAAGATGGAGGCAGAAATCCAAAAGGAAGCCGAAGTCCTGAAACAGAAGAAGCTCCTTGAGGTGAAGGAGAAGTTCCTGTCCAAGAAGAACGAACTGGACAAGGAGATCCACCAGCGCAACCAACAGTTGCAACAGGCGGAAAACCGCAACAAGCAACGAGAGCTGACACTGAACCAGCGCCAAGACGAGATAAACCGTCGCAAGCAGGAGACAGAGAACATGCGCGCCAAATTGGAAGGTCATCAGGCTCTCCTCGAGAAGAAAGAAGAGGAACTGGACGCACGTCAGTCCGATCTCGTCAATCAGGAGAGGACCAAGCTGGAGGAATTGTCCGGACTCTCTGCCGAGGAAGCAAAGCAGCAGTTGGTAGAATCCCTCAAGGATGAAGCACGTACCAATGCTCAGGCATACATTAACGAGATTATGGATGAGGCCAAGATCAACGCCAACAAGGAGGCCAAGCGTATCATCATCCAGAGCATTCAGCGTGTGGCAACCGAAACAGCGGTCGAGAATAGCGTGACAATCTTCCATATTGACAACGACGAAGTCAAGGGCCGCATCATCGGTCGCGAGGGCCGCAATATCCGCGCCCTGGAGAATGCCACCGGTGTGGAAATCGTTGTGGACGACACCCCCGAGGCCATCGTAATCAGCGCATTTGACCCCGTGCGCCGCGAGATATGCCGTTTGGCGCTGCACCAACTGGTGTCCGACGGCCGCATCCACCCGGCACGTATCGAAGAGGTTGTAGCAAAGGTCAAGAAGCAAGTAGACGAAGAAGTCCTTGAGACCGGCAAACGCACAACGATAGACCTCGGCGTCCATGGCCTGCATCCCGAACTCATACGCATCATAGGCAAGATGAAGTACCGTAGCTCATACGGTCAAAACCTGCTCCAGCACGCACGTGAAACCGCCAACCTCTGTGCCGTCATGGCCAGCGAGCTTGGCCTGAACCCCAAGAAAGCCAAGCGTGCAGGTCTGCTGCATGATATAGGCAAGGTGCCTGATGAGGAACCCGAGATGCCACATGCACTCTATGGCGCCAAACTGGCCGAAAAGTACAAGGAGAAGCCCGACATCTGCAATGCTATCGGAGCACACCACGAAGAGATGGAGATGACATCACTCATCGCCCCCATCGTGCAAGTCTGCGACGCCATCAGCGGGGCACGCCCCGGAGCACGTCGCGAGATCGTGGAGGCCTATATCAAGCGTCTGAAAGACCTGGAAGACATAGCCATGTCCTATCCCGGCGTCACCAAGACCTATGCCATACAGGCAGGTCGCGAGTTGCGCGTCATCGTGGGCGCAGACAAGATAGATGACAAGCAGACCGAGAAACTTTCCGGCGAGATAGCCACACGCATCCAGAACGAGATGACCTATCCCGGTCAGGTAAAGATTACGGTCATACGCGAGACCCGATCAGTAGCTTACGCAAAATAAAGACTATGATTATTGCAGTAGATTTCGATGGCACCATTGTCAAACACGAGTATCCCAAGATAGGCAAAGAGATTCCCTTCGCCACACAGACGCTGAAGATGCTGATAGCCGAAGGACATCAGCTCATCCTGTGGTCCGTACGCGAAGGCAAGCTCCTGGACGAGGCACTGCAATGGTGCCGCGACAGAGGCGTGGAGTTCTATGCCGCCAACAAGGACTTTCCCGAGGAGACATACTTTGGTGACAATGGCTTTTCGCGCAAGATAAAGGCGGATATGTGGATTGACGACCGCAACGTAGGCGGGCTGCCCGACTGGGGCACCATATACAGGATGATCAAGGAAAAAAAGACCTATGAGCAAATCCTGCACGAAGACATGCATTCAGACCCGTATGCATCAGCCCCCAAGCGCAAGTGGTGGCAATTCTGATTGCCGGCAAACAACACGCAACAGTCCATCCTCCGGATACATCAAACACTCAGTATATAAACAAACACCAACAAGTCATATTATGAAAAGAGCGCTGTTACTGACCAAGTTCGTGCTGCCGATGATGATAGGCATGCTGTTTACGAGCTGCGTCAGCCAAAAGAAGCTGGTCTACTTCCAAGGGTCCGACCAGCTCTATGCACAAGCCCAGAATATCGCCCAGCAATACGAGATGAGGATTAAGCCCGCAGACCAGATTTTGGTCAAGGTTACATGTCAGTCCGAGCCCGAGTTGCTACGCGTTTTTGCGCAAGACGTCACCATGGGCCAGCTTGGCAACGTAAACTCCTACAACACGAGTGGAACATTGTCCAACGTCTACGGATACACCATCACCAACCAAGGATACGTCATCCTTCCCGCCGTTGGCAAAGTGTACGTCAACAACATGACGTGCGACGAAGCCGCAGCCGCCATTGAAGCACAAGTAAAGGCTCAAGACCTGCTGGTAGACCCCGAGGTGACCGTACGTCTGCTCAATGCACGTGTTACCGTCGTAGGTGCGGTGAAATCGCCACGCACAGTCAACCTCACCAGCGAACGCAACACCATCATCGACGTCCTTGCCCAGTGTGGAGACCTGGATGCTTCATCACTCAGGCGAAACATAAAGCTGTTCAGGGAAACCAACGGCGTACGACAGATGTATGTCCTGGACCTCACCGATGTCAACGTATTCACCAGCCCGGCATTCTATGTCCAGCAGAACGACATGATATACATAGAACCCAACAAGAGCCTCGGTGTCAAGAGCAGCGCATTCTACACCTTCCTGAGCGCAGGCGCCAGCATCCTCGGCCTCATCTCCAGCATTGTGGCTCTGGCTCTCAGCATCAAGAAAAGCTAAAAGGACAATACACATTACCCGTCAACAGCACATGAACGGTAACTGACATACGGCAAAAGCGGGACTGCCTTGGTGCGGTCTCGCTTTTGTCGTTTTTTACTTAACACACAGGACACAACTTACCTAAACCACTAATACCATGAAGAAAATCACCATTTTTTCCATCACGACCCTCCTGTTGGCATCATGTCAAGTAATAAATTTCGGAGAAGAAGAGGAGGAAAACTTCCCGGAGAAGGGAGAGAAGACCATGCACTTCCGGCTGACAACCTACAGCATGAGCAATCTCGACGAGCAACCCAACAACGATAACGACGGTATAGTGGCAGACGGACGCAATGCCACACGGGCCACAGTACAGGACGCCACAGACCATCTCCTCCTTGGCATCTACGACGCCAAGGGCAATCTCGTGGACACCATCGTCTACCAGAACAAGAACGACGCCACCCTACCCGCCTACGGAACCTTCACCCACACGCTCAAGTTCGGCAAGTACACCGTGCTGGCATTGGGCTGGAACGGTATGCAGAAATGCACTGTCCATCGCCCCGACAGCATATCCTTCAGTGAGGGATGGGCTCCGCACACATTCCTGTGCCGCCAGAACGTTGTGGTAAGCGAATCATATTCCGACACACGTTCCCTCAGCCTCAAACGCTGTGTTGCCAAATTCACCATCACTCTGAAAGACAAAGCCAAACCACAGGAGCTGAGCGACTTTGTATTCCGCTTCTCCGGAGCCGGAAGCGCGCTGAACAGCGAGACCAGGCATTGCGCACAGGAGAGCGAATTTACACGCACCATCGCTGTCCCCGACCCCTCTAAAGCCAACGCCGTCACATCCTATTGCTTCCTGCCGGCCGACAGCGCGGGCATCTCCGTAAACATTGCGGCACACGATGCAGACGGCAACGTATTGGCAGAGAAGACCTTCGACGAAGTGCCCATGAAGATCAACTACGACACCAGATACTCGGGCTACTTCTTCGCCATAGGTTCCCTGAACGGCAACATTACGTTCGACACCACCTACGATGGCAAGATAGAGATGGACTTTTAGCCCTCGCCGTGGGAACCATGCCTCATGGCCAACGGTACAATGACCTGCTTGCCACGAGACGCAGCACGAATAAACCCGAATTTGCAGGTGCAAATTCGGGTTTATTCGTGCGCATATTCCGGTTGTTCACGTTATATATTCCGGAATATACAGCCGCCGCCACACGGCACGTGCCTCCTACACCTCCAGTATCAAGGCATCGTCCGTATCGTAGTAGCGATAGTGGCGCAGGCGTTTCCATTCCGGATTGTACAGTAGCCAGGCGGGCGAGAAATCCTCGGTGCCACGGCTGTCCAGACGGTCGGTGACCATTCGCACCGTGAGACGGTGGATGTCGATGGCAGGAATGTAGAGCATCTCGGTGCCGGAATTGTTGTGCGTCACGGCCAGTACACCCACGCTCACCAACTCCTCCAGCAGCAGCTTCACCAACGTTTCGGGCAAGTGCGTGGCACGTGCCAGGGCATGCTGGCTTTGGGGGCGGCTACCCTCGGCAAAGGCACGGGCTATGTGGCTGACCAGCAGCAGTGAAAGGGTGTCGCGAAAACGGCGGCTCATACCCTTGGTGGAGCGTTCGAAGGCATACTCCTGCACCATCTGGTTGGCATAGCTCAACTGGCATCCTATCAAGCAGATATACCACGTGAACTGTATGAAGATAAGCAACAGGGGGATGGCTGCAAACGAACCGTATATGGCGTTGTATGCCGAAAGCTTTATCTGATAATGGATGTAGAAATACTCCAGTCCCTGAAACAGCAGGCCGGCTATGATGCCGGGGCCAACGCAAGCAGTCCATCGCACATGAGTATTGGGCATCAACTTATATAGCAGCACAAACACCAGGCTGCTTATTAAAAACGGCAACATCACCACCACCACGTGGAAGGTCTGCCCCATGAAGAAATACTGCTCCAGCCACGACTCCAAGGCCAACATAGCCACACTCAGGCCATTGGAGATAATCATCAGCAAGGGCAGGAGCAGGAATACCGAGATGTAGTCCGTAATGCGCCTGTATATATTGCGTGTATTGGTCACCTGCCACATGGTATTGAAGGCCGTCTCTATGTTCATGGTGAGGTTCACCAATGTATAGAACAGCAACAATATGCCTGCGCCCAAAAACACCCCGCTCTTGGTATGTTGCAGATAGCGTTCCACGAAGTCAAGCACCATTTCCGTCATCTCCGGGCCGAAGGAGTCCAAAGACATACGTATGCGGCTCTCTATGACGCTGTCAAAGCCGAAACCGCGGGCTATGGCAAAGATGATGGCAAGGAAAGGTACCACTGCCAAAGTGGTGTTGTAAGTCAAGGCCGAAGCATAGGAAGAGAGGTTGTTGTTTATGAAGTGCTCCACCGTAATGTAGATGCGCTTGAACAATATCAATGCCCATCGTTGGAAGCATTTGCACTGGCGTTCGTCAATGTTCCACCAGGTTTCCATTCTTTCAATCAACGTCATATTCAAAGACCTTTCCTTATTATAATCCTAATTATGGCACATGCCATCCCGGCATGTAACCCTATTCTCTTCATTATTAAAAAGAAACAGAGGTCCTGTAAGCCGGGTTCTGTGCACGGTAGCCGCCGACATCTGTGTCCACGGTTCCCGCCGCCTGCCATTTATCCACTACCGGTGTCACCACCGGTCTCTATCGTTCTACCCTCCGGCTCGGACGGACAGCCCTCCCGCTCCCCCACATGCGTTCATTGAATGAAGACATGCAGTGAAGCATCGCCGGTTTACGCGAACTTTCAACATCCGGAGTGCACAGCACACATGTCGCCATGCGCCTGGTGAGCTCTTACCTCACCTTCTCACCCTTGCTCCAGCATTCCACAAATGAAAAAACCAGAAAGGACACTGAAGCGGTTATTCTCTTCTGCACCTGCCAGCCATCACTGACTCCTACCCGTTAGGTAGCGGATCGTCCTGTGTTGCCCGGACTTTCCTCTCGCCATAGCCACCCACAAAAAGGCTGCCAAAGCCAGCGGCAAGCCGGACCACTGTTTCTTTGTGTGCAAATTTACGAATAATCCTTAACCTGACAAAATCTCCGCTGACTAAAGGTTAAAATAAGACAAGGAATGATGCGCACTATGGCATTTTTGCATACTTTTGCAGCCGAAAACAGTGCAGGCGCTCCCACGCCTAAGGCACAGTTTATATAGACAACTAACTCTAACACACTAACTGAACATGAAGAAAGTATTATTCATCATCACGGCAGCCACAATGATTGCCTGTACAGGTAATGCCGAAACTTCAGTAGACTCCACCACTGCCCAGCAGAGCGAGAATAAAGTGATGCCTGTAGCAGTGCGCAGCGGCTACGTAGACCTGACCCAAGCTGCGGAACAGAGCGTGAACGCAGTAGTCTACATCAAGGTGACCAAGATGGGAAAGACACACAAGGTGACATACCGCGACCCGTTTGCCGAATTCTTTGGAGACATCTTCGGCCAAAGGGGATACACGCCCCAGCAGCGCGAGTACAAGGAGCCCGACCGCCGCGGAGCCGGCTCAGGTGTAATCATCTCCTCAGATGGCTACATAGTCACCAACAACCACGTAGTGGAGGGAGCCGACGAGATATTGGTGAAACTGAACGACAACCGCGAGTTCTCCGGACGCATCATAGGTCTGGATGCCGTCACCGACCTGGCCTTGGTGAAGATTGAGGGCAAAGACCTCCCCACCCTGCCCATAGGCAACAGCGACGATCTCAAACTCGGGCAGTGGGTTCTGGCCGTGGGCAACCCGTTCAACCTCACCAGCACCGTCACCGCCGGCATCGTTTCGGCCAAAGCCCGTAACCTTGGTGCCAACGGCATAGAGAGCTTCATACAGACCGATGCCGCCATCAATCCGGGCAACTCGGGCGGTGCACTGGTCAACGAGCGAGGCGAACTGGTGGGCATCAATGCCATGATTTACTCACAGACGGGCAGCTACAGCGGCTATGGCTTCGCCATCCCCACCACCATCATGAACAAGGTGGTGGCCGACCTCAAGGCCTATGGCACCGTGCAGAGGGCCATGCTGGGTGTCACCGGTAACGATGTCTCCGTATACATTGACATGGAGAAGGAAAAGGGCAACTCCCCCGACCTGGGCACGCTCAGTGGCGTGTGGGTCAACGATGCCACCGAAGGTTCCGCTGCAGCAGAGGCCGGCTTGCAAAAGGGCGACGTCATCACCGAACTCAACGGCAAGGAGATACACAAGATGTCCGAACTGCAGGAGGCCTTGGCACAACAGCGTCCGGGCGACAAGGTGAAGATTACCTGGCTGCGCAACAAGTCCAAGATGTCCAAGACCGTCACCCTTAAGAACTCACAGGGTTCCACCAAGATTCTCAAAGAAATAGATGAGGACGAACTGGGCATAGCGCTCCAGCCCCTTTCCCAGGAGGAGAAGGCCCGACTGGGTCTCCCCTACGGTCTGCAGGTCAAGGCCGTGCGCAATGGCAAGATGCAAAAGGCCGGCATGTCCAAAGGTACAATCATACTGGTAGTGAACGACACACGCATGACCACCGAAGACGATTGGCAGGAGGCAGTAAAAGCAGCCAACCGCAGTGCCGACCGCACCCTATGGATCAGAGCCATATCCCCCAGCGGACGCAAGCAAAGCTTCGTCATAGACCTCAACGAGTAACAATCACACAGACCAACAATATCAGTTACATGCCGCACGCCCTGCACGAGACCTGTTCTCATGCAGGGCGTGTCCGTATATTCCAATTCGTCGAGCAATGGCTGAAGAATTGGAATGGCTGAAGAGCGATATTCCCTTCACTCGTCTTCCGTGCGTGTCCGAATGGCAGTCCACCAGCGGACAGGTGTCCGATGACGGACACCGTGCCAAATTGCCAACCTTGTGTATTTCAATCCTTTGGCTTTTTGGCACGCACTTTGCAACCTTATTGTCGTATAATCAATACAGACTGCATACATGGACAGACAATTACCCAAGGAATACATCCGCCGACGGTGGTACCGGCGCGCCGCCACGGTGCTGGCAATAATCATTCTGGCAGCCGGTGGCACGCTGGGCGTGCACCGCTTGCTCACGTCCAGCGTCAGGGCCAAGGACCTGAAGACCTGCCGGGTGGAACGGGGTTCGCTGCAGACCAGCATCTCATCCTCGGGGCAGGTGGTGGCAGCGCAGGAGGAAATCATCCTCTCGCCCATTGCCTCGCGCATATTGGAAGTGTACCACCAGAGCGGCGACGAGGTGGAGGAAGGCACACCGTTGCTGCGCCTCAACCTGGATGCCGCACAGGAGGCGCTGGACAAGCTCCGCGACGAGGCACAGATGAAACGCCTGCAGCTGGAGCAGCTGCGCGTGCAGCAGGCCACGGCACTGGCCGACCTGGTGATGCGCATACAGGTGGACAGCATGAAACTGGTGCGCCTGGAGGGCGAGCTGCAGGGCGAACGATACCTGGACAGCCTTGGCAGCGGCACGGCCGAGAAAGTGCGTCAGGCCGAGCTGGCCCTACAGACAGCACGCATGGAGCTGGAGCAGTCGCGCCGCCACCTGGATGGAATGCGCGTGCAGCAGGAGGCCGACATACGCATAAAGCAACTGGACATGAAGATATTCGAGAAAAACCTGCAGGCCACTGAGCGCACTCTCCACGACGCGGAGATACGTTCGCCCAGGCATGCCACCGTTACACGCATCCTCACACAGGTGGGGGCACAGGTTGGCCAGGGAGCGGAGGTGGCCACCGTGGCCGACCTCACACGCTTCGTGGTGCGGTCGCAACTGGCCGAGAACATGGCATCGTGGGGCGGCACGGGCACACGCGTCAGGGTAAAGGTGGGCGACACATGGCTCACTGGCCACGTGGGACAGGTGGACGCGGCCAGCCAGGGAGGCATGATTACATTTCAGATACAGCTGGACGAAGCCGACAACCCCAACCTGCGGCCCGGTCTGCGTGCCGAGGTACACCTGATGAACGACATCCGCCAGGACGTGCTGCGCATAGCCCGCGGGGCGTTCAACTACCAGG